>JARRJE010000073.1:0-13301 GCA_037379765.1 Deltaproteobacteria bacterium | reverse complement strand
TCTTCCTCCTTGAGATAATCGATATAGCGGTGCATTCCATCGTGCCAGCGGCAGCTGTTGCCCTCGTTGGTACTGTAGTATTTGCTGCGGGCCGGAATCTTGATGTTGGGGTGGGAAAGGTAGAATTCGCCTACCGACGGGTCCAAAGTGAAGCCGTGCACCCCGTCGACGGTGGTATAGACCAACATTGTGCTTGAGCCGTAGACGATGTACCCGGCGGCCACCTGGTCACGCCCCTTCTGGAGAAGGTCATACTCGGAGCCTTGGCCCGACTGGGTCCGGCCTCGGTGGATGGAGAAGATGGTGCCGATGTTGACGTTGACGTCGATGTTGGAGGAGCCGTCAAGCGGGTCGAAAGCCAGAGTGTATTTGCCCTCGTATCCCTCGGTCACCGGGACGATGTCTTCCTCTTCCTCCGAGGCCATCACGCAGAGAAAACCGCTGCGGGCCATGCGGCGCTTAATGGTGTTGTTGGCAAACTCGTCGAGCTTCTGAACCTCCTCGCCCTGAATGTTGGTTTTCCCGGACATGCCCAGGATATCGGCAAGCCCGGCCATGTTCACTTCGGCGGAAATTGTCTTGGCCGCCACGATCAGCTCGGATAAGAGGCTGGACAAGGCGCCGGTGGCCTCGGGATGAAGACGCTGGCTATCCAGGATATGGCGGCTGACGGTGACTCCCAGTGGTCGATGCATTTTTCCTCCTTAAGCCTTTACACGGCTGTTTCCAGCCGACAAATCTCTTTCAGAATAAGGGACAGATAGAAGCAGGTCAAATGAAATGGTCCCCGCGTGTTGCTTGCCTGACGGGGCTGAAAAGAGTCCTTCTGGATCAGCTCACCCTTTGGCGAAAACTTCCCCCATCTTGGCGCGGCCAAGGTTTGCACGGCTAAGGCGACCCGCAGGTCGCACTCCCCTTGCGGAAGATCAGGATCAGTGCTGATGAGATTTTTAAAGCCTCACGGATTCGAGGCTCGGAAAATTTGGCAAGAGCCTCGCATGGTCCAGGCAGTGACCGCATAGTCCGAGTGATGCAGAAGCGGCAGTAAGGCGTCAACCGTTATGGGTTCATGAAAGCAACCCAGGGCTCTGACCGCTTCTGCCAGGATCTCGGACTCCCCTGTAGCGAGCAGCTTGATAAGACCGGGCAGAGCCGCCCGAAAGCCGCTTTCTCCTGCCCGCCTGACAGCAAGAAGCTGTATCCGCGGATGAATGCCGCAAGGCGGCCACGGTCTGCTTCTCGGCGGTAGCGAGCATCTCAAACAGGGTATGATAGACCATTTCGTCCACGGCCTGATTCGGCAGGGGCTCGGCATACAAAGCCAGCAAGGCCGGCAACGTTTCCTCACGGCCACCCTCCTTGACCTTCTCAAGAAGCGTGATCTGCCCGATCATGTCCTTTTGGACGAAATCTTTCAGCCTCTCCATTGCTCTTTTTTGCTATTTCTCTTCCCTTTGCAACCACATCTGAAGGACGAACAATTTATCGCAAGCGAGCTAATTGATACCCTTTTTCACTCGCGCTCGCCAGGAAATTCACAAAAATCGGTGCCTCATTCTCTGCCATCACAAGGCAGATGAAGACCGTTCCCTTTCGGTACTTGACAGGGAAGGATGGCTGGCGATGACATTCGCCATGCTCTTTGAAGGCATAAGGAAGAGCGGCGGCCACCTGACCAACGCCGGCGGCATAAAAGGAACACAAAAGTTGAAAGGTAAGAGCCCCAAGATACATCCCCGGGGGTGACGCGACAAGGATGCTCTAACGAATCTTGGACGCGATTTTTTCTAGTGGCAGAACTTTGTCGACGCCGCCCAGCATGATCGCTTCTCTGGGCATGCCGAACACGATGCTGCTTTTCTCGTCCTGGGCAATGGTAAAGGCTCCAGCCCGCTTCATCTCCAGCATCCCCTGGGCACCGTCGTCGCCCATGCCGGTCATGATGATCCCCACCGCATTCCTGCCTGCATACCGAGCCGTGGAACGGAAAAGCACATCCACCGAAGGCCGGTGGCGACGCACCAAAGGGCCTTCTTTGACCTCCACGTAATAACGGGAACCACTTCGTTTGAGCAGGGTATGGAAATTGCCCGGGGCGATAAGGGCCTGGCCCCGCAGGACGGTGTCGCCGTTTTTCGCCTCCTTTACTCGTATCCGACACAGACCATCCAACCGTTCGGCAAAGGCGCGGGTGAATCCGGCCGGCATATGCTGGACCAAGACGAGACCGGAAATATCCACCGGCAATGCTTCGAGAAAGATGCGCAGGGCCTCGGTCCCGCCGGTGGACGCGCCTACCACCACCACCTTCTCAGTAGTTTGGACCATGGCGCGGTCGTCAGGCGGTGGCAGGACCGCATCGGCGGTCAGCTTCTTCTCCACTGGTTTGGTGCGGCGCGGCAGCTTTTGCAGCTTCACTCGGGCCGCCGCTTTCACCGAATCACAGATGCGAATTCGGGATTCCTCCAGGAACTGCTTGATGCCGAGCTTGGGCTTCTGGACGATGTCCACCGCCCCGTACTCCATTGCTTTGTTGGTCGTCTCCGCCCCCTGTTCGGTGAGGGTCGAGCAAATTACCACCGGCATGGGATACTGATGCATAATTTTCTGAAGAAAAGTGATGCCGTCCATACGGGGCATCTCCACATCCAGGACAACGACATCGGGTACTTCTCGGGCGATATGCTGCACAGCAACAAACGGGTCCCTTGCCGTGCCGATCACTTCGATTTCCCTGTCCGAA
This sequence comes from Deltaproteobacteria bacterium, assembly GCA_037379765.1. GTDB lineage: Bacteria > Desulfobacterota > Desulfobulbia > Desulfobulbales > UBA5123 > JAJYKH01. The sequence continues at coordinate 10,558 of JARRJE010000073.1, read as the reverse complement.
TTGAGGAGATCGGTGAGCGTCTGACGGACTACCGCTGAATCGTCGACGATCAAAACTCGGATGGCGCGGCCCAGCTGCATGTCCCCTGTCCGGATGGTTGTTGACGAAGCGGGCGGAGAAGCACTTCGCCGGTTTGGGAATAGAAAAACAGCTTGCGACCCTGATGGCCGCCGACCCGCTCAACAACGATAGGCACCCCGTGGCTGCGTAATGCCGAACGAGCCGCCTCGATGTTCTGGTCCCCCACAGTGCTCCCCTTCTTCCGGGCCCGGGCACCAAGGGCGAGCACGTTGGCACCGCCGAAAAGCTTTGCCGCCAGCTCCTCGGAAGCGGTTTTCTGTTGGGTTCCCAGCATATCGATCATGTAGTCGATGGAGCTGTCCACGAAATGAAAAGAAGTCCTCTGGGGCGAATTGCGAAAACAAGGCAGAACCCCGTGGCATATGGCGCCCATCTTCCTTTTGGGATTGTACAGGCAGACCGAGATGCAGGATCCCAGCAAGGTGGTAATGAGGGTGGGCTCCCGAGCGACATGCAGCTCCCCCGGGCGCAGATTGACGATGGGCAGTCCGTTGCCGGAAAGGGAAATCATGGTAACTGTTCCCCAGTGGCGAAAAACCGATCGTTATCTTTGGCCTGGAAACCCTTTGCAGCTCCGTAAATGCAGAAAAGGGGCTGAGACCGGAACGGTGCCCCAGAACCAGGCCGATTGCGGCTCAGGTGTAATGTTGCTGAACGTTTAAGAATCATTTGCGGTAAACCGTCGGAGCGACCCTCTTCATCCGGTCGTGAATGCCCTCGAGCGACTCCGAATGGCCGATCAGCAGATATCCACCAGGGGCCAGATGCCGATGAATTTTCTCAAAGAACGCTGACTGGGTTGCGCGGTCGAAATAGATAATGACATTGCGGCAAAAGATGATGTCGAACAGTCGATCGAACCCGAAATCCTCATCCTTGAAGTTGAGGCGGCGGAAGGCTATTTTCTGCCGGAGTTCAGGAATGATTCGGTGAAAATTCTGCTGGCTGCCTTTGCCGCGCATGAAGTACCTGCGCAATAGAACATTGGGGATACCAGCCAGCCGCTCATCGGGGTAAATGGCCCGCTCGGCGATGACCAGCACTTCGGTGCAAATATCGGTACCGAGCACGAAGAAATCGAAGCCGGGATGATTGGCCCCATATTCGGCCAAGACGATGCCGAGGGTGTACGATTCCTCGCCACTCGAGCAACCGGCACTCCAGACCCGCAGCCGCCTTCGGACCCCGCCTCTTTGCAACCGCTCCTCGATTTCCGGCAGAATCTTTTCCGCCAGCAGGGTGAAATGGTCGGGTTCCCTAAAGAATTCGGTCTTGTTGGTGGAAACCACATCGAGCATCTGGATGAGCTCATGCACTTGGCCTTCGGGGGAGGTGACGAGTTCCAGATACTCCTTGAAAGAAGACATGCCCAAGGCGCGCAGCCGCTTGTGAAGCCGCGCGGAGAGCATGGTCTTTTTGATGGGCGGCAGCTTGATGCCGCAATTGTCGTAAATCAGAGCGCTGAACTTTTGGAACTCGGGGTCGGTAAGCAGCGGTGACTTAGATTCTGGCAGGACCTGCCCCCAGCTAGCGGAAATGGCAGCGATATCACCCATGATTCGGTCGACAGTCGGAGGAGCAGGGAGTCGAAAATCAAGGAATATCTGCCATGCCGGCGTTTTCCGCATCCGCCGGGGCGGCTTCAGCCATTCCCCCTTCCCGCAGGGTCGCTTTGCCCTCGCTGGCCAGGATGGTATCGATATCGAGGATGATCAGGAATTTTTCATCCTGCCGACCCATGCCCTTGATGAAATCGGTATTGAGGTCGGTCCCCATTTTCGGGACCGGCTCCACTGCTTCCGGCGGCAGATTGAGAACCATCTGCACTGAATCGGTGAGCACTCCCAATTCCACCTCGAACCCTTCTACCTCCACCTCGACGATCATAATACAGGTGTTCTTGGTCTTCTCGACGGGAGCCATCCCCAATTTGAGCCCTAGGTCCATCACCGGCACCACATTGCCTCGCAGGTTGATGACCCCGCTCAGGTAATCGGGCATACGGGGGATACGAGTCAAGGAGGAAACGTCCAAAACCTCCCGCACTTTGGCGATCTCGATGGCGAAATCCTCATCCCGCATGACAAAGGTCAGGTATTGGTTGGCCTGCATGATCTCCTTTTTGCTCATGACTGGTTTCCCCCTTCATTAAAGGAATTGCCTGGGCAACTCTTCTCGTCTCATCAACTTCAATGGACGGCCGCTGAGCGGCTGCGGATGGACATGGCCTCCTCGCGGTGGGCGCGCTGGACCAGTTGCGGCACATCGATAATCAGGGCCACCTCTCCGCTGCCCAGGATGGTGGAGCCCGAAAGCCCTTCGGCTTGGCGGTAGATCCACCCGAGCGACTTGATCACGGTCTGGTGACCACCGATCACTTCGTCGAGCACCACTCCCGCCCGGTCGCCATCCATCTGCACCACCACCATCTGCTCGCGATCCGGCCGTTCACCTTCTATCTCGAAAAAATCTCGCAGTCGCACATAAGGCATCAAATGCTCCCGCACCGGCAGCACGCGCCTTCCATGGTAGCGAGCGATCTCGGCGCTGGTAAGCTCCACGCACTCTTCCACCATATTAAGCGGCAGCACAAAATGAGTGTCACCGGCCCGCACCAGCAGGCCATCGATAATGGCCAGCGTCAGGGGCAGGGTGATGGTGATGGTCGTGTCCTCCCCCTTGCGGCTGGAAATTTCCACCGATCCATTCAGGTTGTCAATGGCGCTTTTGACGACATCCATGCCCACGCCGCGACCGGAAACGTTAGTGACTTTCTCGGCAGTGGAAAACCCGGCGGCGAAGATCAGGCCGAGCACCTCCTGATCGCTGATCTCTTCCTTCGGCGTAAGCAGGCCGTTGGCCTCGGCTTTGGCCCGGATTTTCGCGGGATCGAGGCCACGACCGTCGTCCTGAATGGAAATGATCACATTGGCGCCGGAATGGATCGCGGTCAGCCTGACATAGCCGCGCCGCGGCTTGCCGATTGTCTCTCGCTCCGCTGGCAGCTCTATGCCGTGATCGATGGCATTTCGGATCAAGTGGATGAGGGGATCATTGAGCCGCTCGATGACGGTCTTATCGAGCTCGGTTTCAGCCCCTTCGGTAACCAAGTCGATCTCCTTGCCCAATTCGGAGGAGAGATCGCGCACCAGTCGGCTGAACTTGCCGAAAGTGGTGCCGATGGGGAGCATTCTGACATCCAGGACACAGTCGCGCAGCTCGGCGGTGAGCCGCTCTACCTCCTCAACCGGCTCCAGGAACTCGTTTTGCTCTATGCTGGCGCTCACTTGTGAAAGTCGCGCCTGGGTGACCACAAGTTCGCCGACCAGGTTGATAAGTTTGTCGAGTTTCTCCGAGGCCACCCGGATGCTGCCTTTGCTCTTAGCAAGGAACTTGTTCTGCTGGTAGGTCTTCTGCTCGGCCAGGGCCGATTCAATCTGGGCGTGGCTGACCAATTTAGCGTCTACCAGCATCTTGCCGAGGGGTTTCTGCTGCGCCAGCACTCGCTCCACATCTTCAAACATGACGTCTCCCCGCTCCACCAGGATCTCGCCGATCCGTTTGTGCTCCAGCAGGTCTTCTTGCTCGACGTCCTCAATCAAGGTTTTGATGCTAATTTGAGCGAGGTGCTCGACAAAGATGAAAACATCTTTGACGGCGTTTAAACCCTCGGCTGTGGTCAAGATGATGTCCCACTTCGGCTGCTCAGAACAGGGTTGCTGCTCCTTATTGGTGTGAAACACCGAGCATTCGCCGAGTTTTTCAAGCTCTTTGAAAAGATCTTCCTCCTTTAGGCCACTCTCGGCAAAGGCGGCCAGAGGACAGAAGCGGATTCGGTAATGGGCGAGCCCCCCTTTATCCAGGGGCACTTCCTCACCCGTTTTCCCGGCGGCAGCTGCCGATTCGCTCGATTTTTCACTCACCTCTTTGGTAACGCCGGACGAAGCCGTTTCCCCTGCCGCCAGCGCCTTGAGGGCGGCGATGATCTCATTGCCTCGTCCCTGTTCAGCCTCGCCGCCCACCGTCGACGCATCGAGCAGATTCTTGATGTGGTCGCGGGCAGCCAGCACTTGATCAATGAGCTCATTCGTCACCGGTACCTTGCCGTTTCGCACCAAATCGAGCACCGTCTCTACATGATGGGTGAAACCGGCGATCTCGTCGAACCCGAACATGGAGCCTGAGCCTTTGATGGTATGCATGGCCCGGAAAACCCGGCCGACCAGTTTTAAATCCTCTGGGGCCTTCTCCAGATCCAGGAGAGAAGATTCGAGCTCCTCCAACAGTTCCGAGGTTTCCTCGCGAAAAATCTCGGCATATTCCGGTTCCGCCATCTGTCCGTCCCTTAGCGCCTTCGAGCCGGCCCCTATATTTTCCCCTGATCGGGCTGCAATCTCTAATTTTAATGCTTTCTTAATACCGCTCAAACTCATGTTCCGGTGGCTCTCGCAGATCGAGCCGGATTCCACTCTGCCCTGCCTCGTCTCCATTGGCTCGGGAAGGCCCTGGAAGCTGTTGCGGCGACAAGACCGTCCTTTTTTTCTTCTTGCGGCCTTTCTCGATTGCTCTCAAATCGTTTTCCGGCAGCTTGAAATAGGAAATGGTCTCCAGCAGTTGGTCGGCTTGGGCAGAAAGCTCTTCGCTGGTGGCGGCCATTTGCTCGGCGGCAGCACTGTTGGCCTGGATGACCTGGTCGAATTGCTCGATGGCCCGAGCGTTTTCCTCGATGCCTTTGGCCTGTTCGCTGCTGCCTGCATCGATCTCTCGGACCAACTCCGCAGTCTTCTGGATCTCGGGCACGATTTTTTCGATGAGCTTTCCGGCATTCATTGCCGTCTCCACACTGGCGCCGGCAACGTCTCGGATCTCCTGGGCCGCGAACTGGCTGCGCTCGGCGAGCTTGCGCACCTCGGAGGCCACCACCGCAAAGCCTTTGCCGTGTTCCCCGGCCCGGGCCGCTTCAATGGCGGCGTTCAAAGCAAGCAGGTTGGTTTGCCGGGCGATCTCCTCGATAATCCCCATCTTATCGGCAATCTCCTGCATGGCCTTGACCGTCTCGTCCACCGCCCGGCCGCCTTCCTCAGCTCCTTCCGCAGTTCGCGTGGCGATGGCGTTGGTCTGGCGGGCATTGTCGGCATTCTGCGCCACGGTGCTGGCCATCTCTTCCATGGAACTCGAAATCTCCTCCACAGAGGCGGCCTGTTCGCTCGCTCCCTGAGAGACTTCTTGCGAGCTGCCACTCAATTCGCCGCTGCCGGTCGCTACCTGATCCGCCGCAACCCTGATGCCGGTCATGACTCCACGCAATTTCTCGACCATGGACGCCAGAGCTTGCCCGAGCACGTCAGCGCCAGACAGCACGTTCACTCGAGTGGTTAGATCTCCTTCGGAAATGTGTTCGGCAACGGCGGCCCTTTCCTGCAACGCCTGAACCATCTTCGTGAAGGAATGGCCGAGGATATCTTTTTCTGATCGGGGCTCGATGAGGATCGAGGTGTCGCCCTTACCAATTTGTTCCGCTGCCGCGGCCATGTCCGCCAGGCCTTTGATCGCTTTGTTCAGGCTGGCAATGATTTGAGCAATTTCGTCTTCCCGCTCAGCGGCGAGATTGATATCCATCTCCCCCTTGCTGAATCTCTCAAGCGCCTCGACCAGCAGTTTCACCTGACGCTCCAGATATTCCCTCTGCTCATTGGCCTCTCTTTCGAGGCGCTTGACTTCGGTGATGTCAATAATCACCTCCATGCCCCCGAATATTTCTCCATGCTGATCCATCAGCGGCGAGCATGCGGCCCGGATGGGAATTTTGTCGCCACTCCTTGTCTCGATAACCGTCTCGCCAATAATCGGTTCGCGGGTCTGGAAACAGTTTCTGAGGGTGCAGTTGGAGGTGCCGCAAATGGGCGTCCGCGAAAAATCGGCGCAGCTCATCCTGCCGATTACCTCCTCGCGGCTGTACCCCGTTGCCTTCAGGGCCGGTTCGTTTACCGAAGTGATGACCAAATTCTTGTCCACCGTGAACATGGGGGCGGCAATCGACTTGAGGATGTTTTCCACCTCCCATTTGGCCCGCATCACTTCTGTCTGGTCGATGATCACCTCCATGCCACCATAGATGTTCCCATTCCCATCGCGGATTGGCGAACAGGCCGCTTTGATGGGCAAGGCACGCCCGTCGCGGGTTGTGGCCACGGTCTCGCCGAAAACGGCTTCGCCGGCCCGGAAACAATTTTTAAGAGTACAGTCTGCGGTGCCGCAAATCGGTGTCTGTGAAAAATCTGCACAAGTCATCTTGCCGACCACTTCTTCGCGGCTGTAGCCCAACGCCTTCAAGGCGGCGTCGTTTACAAAATTGATCACCAAGTCTTTATTCACCGTGAACATCGGTGCTGCGACAGCAGTGGTCATTTCTTCGTATTTCCTGCCTTGAGTCTCTCTTTCGGCAAGCACTCCCTCCAGTTCCTCGATGCGGTGACGTAGCCGGACATTTTCCTCCAGAACGTCCTTTTTCAGAAAATCGAGCATTGGATCACCTCATTCTTTCCTTAATTTTTAGTACCGCTCAAAATCTTGTTTCGCAGCCCGTTGCCTCTTATGAAAGAAGCATGCCAGATCTGCTAAAAGAGGTGCCATCCTCTGAGAAGTAAGGTGCGCAAGTTCATCGTTCACCCCCAAATCATCAATAAACGTGAACGATCGGGATGGCATGAGCAGCACGGGCCCAGTGCAGAAGATCATCTGCAAGGAAGTCGCTGTTCGTTGTCCCCAAAGGCGAGTTGCCTTCAAACTCGGCCGACTGATGGGAAATGGAAAAGAGCCGTGGAGAATGCGGGAAGAGAAAGGGTCAACTTTGATTGACCAGTGTCAACATATCTTGACAAAAAGAAAGTTAATCCAGATAGACGATCTCGCCCGCCTGTTCGGTGACGAGCGGTCCATCGGGGAGGACGCGGAGGATAAGGGCACCGTCAGTGGTGAGCTCCACTGCCCGGGCCTCGTACTGGGGGCGCTGCTGGACATCGAAGCCGAACCGGACCCGCCTGCCGAGGGTATCGCTGTGCGCCCGCCAGGCCGCAAGCAGCGACGAACGGTTGTCGGACTCGCCATCGTCTGCCGCGAGCTGGGTCTGCTCTTCATAATGAAGCAGGCCGACATTCCAGGCCAGCTTGGCTAGCAGGCGGGCAGCGAACAGGTCAAGGCCGATCTCCCGACCGAGCAAAGTGCGCATGGAAACGGCCAGACCTGAAAGCTCCTGTGGAAATTCCAGATTGTTGACGTTCACCCCTACCCCGATCAGGACGTATTCTTCACCAAAACGCGGGCCGATTAGGGTCTCGATCAGCACGCCCACCAGCTTGCGGCCCCCGACGTGGACGTCATTCACCCATTTGAGGCGGGCGTCGATGCCGTAGCCGCGCAGCGCCTCACAGCAGGCCAGGCCGGCCGCAAACGGATAGAGGCGGGTCGAGACAGGCAGCAGAGTGTTGACGAGCACCAGGGTCAGCCAAAGGCCGCCGAGGGGCGCGTGCCAGGAGCGCTGAAAGCGCCCCTTGCCGCTGGTCAACTCGCCGGCGACAATGGCTGTCCCTGTGGCAAAAGATCGGTCCTGGGCCTCGGCTTCCCCGATGATATGGCGGGCGTATTCCATTCCCCGGCCCAGGCGGGGATATCGCTCGATCACCGCACCAACCGGCGCCCCATACCGAAGGACGGCAGCGGCCGTTTCGGGATCAACGGACCCCCTGCGTAAAGGCAGCTCCTCCTCTTGAAGGATTGTCCGCACCAGAGAGGGGGTAAGCGAATGTTCGGAATCCGTCACGGAATGAGGTCGATGATGTATTGGATGGGCAGACTTCCCTCAGCGTTCCCAAGTGTCGCAGATGTCTGCGGTGCCTGGGAGCGCTGGCCGCCTACTCCCATTCGGCCTTGACTCGGGTAATAATCTTCTGGATGAAAGACAATTTTTCGGGGGCGCATATGCCAAGAAGCGGCGCGCCCTGCTCGACGGTGATCCCCGGCTGGAAATAAACGGAATGAATGATGCCGGGCTCGCCCGCATAGTAGACCGGGATATCCCGCTTCATCAGCGACATGGTGAGGACCTCGTCGCCGGGTTTGATCGATACCGAACGCTGGCCGTACTTGTCCATCTTCGCCTGCAAGTCGAGCGGAAAGAAATATTTGGCTCGCTCCGGCGCATCGAAGGAAAAGAGAACCTGCCGCAGGATTGACTCGATGATCTCCCGTTTCTTCAACGGGTGCTTGATGGTGAGAATCTTTTCGCCCGCCTCCACGAAATGGCCTTCGAGCTGGTCCCGGATGAAGGAGATTTCGCCATTGGTGAAAGAATTGACCGACTTGGGGTTTCGTTCCCGTTCGAGCACGTAGAGCAGCGTTCCCTTGATGTGCTGCCATTCGCCGCTCGGACCCTCCACCGCTTGTCCTTCCCGCACTTTAAAGCGGATACGGCCGGTGTGGACGGAATGGACATCCACATAGTCGAAGGGATCGGAACGATATTTTCTTAAGATCTCGTTGAAATCGATTTCTTGTTGCATGCCGGCAGCGTACTCGCGGTGAATTAACGGTAATAGAGGTTGCGGCCGCCCATGGTCAGCAGAGCCCGGTGCAGATTGCGCCGGAATTCACGCCGGTCCCAGATCCCCTGGATGTGGCCGCGCCGAAGAGCATTCCTGGCGCTGTGGTAATCGGGCGGAATGTCCTCGCCGGTGGTATCTCGGATCACCCGGTAGCCGGCAAAACCGATGCGGCTCGACCGGATGGCGAACTGATAGTTGGAGCAGCCGAGAAAACTCGCTACGGGGCCGGCGTAAGAGTTGTTGTCGTAGACCACGATATAAAGACCTCCGCTATCGATATAGCGGCGCACGGCCATGGTGCACTTGGGCATCTGGATTACCCCCAGGGTGCCCTCCTGGATGCGGATGCCACCGGTGGTGTGCACGTAAGCGAGCAAAGGTCTGTGGCGGAGCTGGGCGCGTTCGCAAGCCAGGGTGAATTTCTCTCCTTCGGCCGCCCCAACGGTTCCGTTGCGAAAATCGGAGTAGAGCATGGCCACCACCAAGTCCACACCCATGATCTTGGCGTCGAAGGTAATCATGGCGCTATGGCGGTCGGTCTTGCAGACCGCCGCCTTCAACCGATTCTCGAATCCTGGATAGCCGAGCGGATTATAGGCCTTGATCTCGGCATTAAACTCCCGGATGGAGTCACGGTCAAAAAGGTGTTTCAGGTACCACTCGTATTCCAATGGAAAGTGGTGGCCGCAGTTCTCGCAGACGCCACAAAACTCTCCGTAGAGATCCGGGACCCAGAGATCCTTACAACCGTTTTTCTCGGCATTTGGACAAGTGACGGTGCGATCCTCGTTGGCCAGAGGACTGGCGTAGATATCGCCGTAGTCCGCCGGCTCGACCACGCCGCCGCACGCTCCTTTCTGGCGGGTGTTCCGGACGTCGGGTTTACGAGATACAAAGTCGTAAGCGGCCGAGAAGGGGGCGGCCACCTGCTTGAGAAAAACCGACCCCTCGCCGGAGACATCCTGGAAGACTTTGCGCACATGCTTCTGCTGGTTGCGCAGGAGATCGTAGCGGAAGCTGTAATAGAACCGAGTTCCCTCTCGACAGAGCTGGCGGCAGAAGGCCTGAAACCGCGACGGCTTGCCCTCGAAGGCGTCGGTAGCCTTTTCCCTGTATTTGCGCGCCCGGAGGGTGAGCAGCCGCTTGACCTCTTCGCCGTTCAGCTCCCAGGAAATATCGAGGTGCGGTCCTTCACCGTTTGCATCCTCGGCCTTTTTGATCTTGACTTCATAAGCCCGGAAGGCACGGAGGCTCTTGGTCTTGAGTACTACCTCGTCGGTGGCCCGGATCATCTCGTACTTGAGGCGGCGGAAAAAGGCGAAATCTTCACGCTTGGCGCCGAGAGCAGGCTCGGGGATGATACGGTCGATGGTGCCGACTCGAAGGTTGTCCCGAGCGGTGATGTGAAGACGGTCTGCGCAGGCTTCCACCAGCTCCTTGGACATCTTCTCCCCGGACTTGATCTTGCCCTCGATGGCTGCAGCCCCCTCTGGCGAGATCACCGAATAATAGCCGTGGGAGAACATGAGTCGCAAGTCGGAGAGTCCTACCGCCTCGGCGCCACCGGAGCCGCCCTCGGAAATGACCGAGACCATCGGCACTCGCAGCTTGGCCATGACGTAGAGGTTACGGGCAATCTGCTGGGCGGCGCCAGGGTAATCCTCCACCGGAAAAGCGCCCGGAGTGAAGATGTAAAAGTGGATGGGGATACCCTCGGTCTCGGCCACCCGCATAAAGCGCAGGGCCTTCTCGTTGCCCCAGGGCTTGGCGGAGCCGCCGTTACGAAACTCCTCGCCGTGGCCCTTCTCGTGACCGATCACCATCACCTGCTGAGTGATGAGCTTGTTTTTCACCTGGCGGACGATGTTGGCCTTGGC
>JARRJE010000072.1:0-8232 GCA_037379765.1 Deltaproteobacteria bacterium | reverse complement strand
ATGCTGAGCCAGTAATCGCAATCAGAGATCTCTGTCTGGGCAATGGTACCGATGCTGCCAATAGTTTTGAGCGAGTGGATGCAGGGCTTGTCCGTGTGGGGTTCCGGGGCCTGGACGTGGCGGGCCGTGGAATGGGAAAAATAACGTTGAAAGAGCCGGGGATCCACAGCCTTTTTCGGCTGGAAGTGATGAATGCCGAAAGGGCAGTCTTTCTCCACGTACCCCGGTAGATCTTTGAAATAGCTATGCAGCAAAAAGGGAATGATCCGAAAGAGCAGATTCGCCTTGGTGGGATTGAACGCAGTCGCCCTGCTGATCCGACTTTTGTTATATGCAAGGTAGCGAGCGATTCGCTTTTTCACGGGTTGACCGGATTAGTTTTAAACGGCGTATTCGACCGCTTCTAGGAGACGAATTGCTTGGACGGTCCGCCGGACATCATGCACCCGGAGGATGGCGGCGCCTTTGAGGGCACAGAGGGCGGAAAGGATGGCTGTTGCCGGATCACGCTCGACCGCGTTCTCGATGCCGAGGACTTTGCTGATGAACGCCTTGCGGGAATGGCCCACCAGCACCGGGCAGCCCAACTCCAGCAGGGCAGGCAGATGCTTGAGAATGGTCAGGTTGTTTTCGGCGGTTTTGCCGAAGCCGATGCCGGGATCGATAATCAGCCCTTCCCGTGGGACGCCTCTGGCCGTCGCCCATTCGATCCGCTCGCGGAGGAAGGCGATGACCTCGGCCATGACCTCGCGATAGGTGGGGTTGATCTGCATGTCACGGGGGGTGCCCTGCATGTGCATGATGATCATTGGCACCCCGGTTTCCCGGGCCAGCTCGATCATCTCCGGATCGAACCGGAAGCTGCTGATGTCGTTGATGAGGTTGGCGCCGGCCGCAAGAGCCTCTTGGTGGTGTCGATGGAGATGGGGAGAGAGTGGTGCTTGCGGATAGCGCGAATGGCCGGCACCACACGCGCCATTTCTTCTTCGGCGGGGACCGCCTCTGCGAACGGCCGCGAGGACTCGCCGCCAATGTCGATAAAGTCGGCGCCCGCAGCGACCATCTCGTCCACTCGGGCAAGAAGTTTCTCTTCAGACGCGAGCTGCCCTCCGTCGGAAAAGGAATCGGGGGTGACATTAATGATCCCCATGATTCGGGTTTTCCTGCTGGCGGGCGGTACCGACAAAAGGGATACGGCCTCCATGGCGATGGAACGGTTGAAGCGAGCCTTATTCTTCAGGGGGCGCAGGCGGGGCAATGGTAACCCCGGAGGCTGGGGCATCGGAGGTCGGCGTATCGGCGGCCGGTGCCTGGCCGTGTTTGGCCATGATCTCTTCGATGTCCGGCAGGTTCAGGGTTTCCTTCTCCAGCAGGGCCTGGGCCAATTCCCGCAGTAGCGCCTCATTCTCCGACAGTAGTTCGGTGACCTTGTGGTTGGCGTCGACCACCAGCCGCTTGACCTCTTCGTCGATGCGAATGGCTGTGGTCTCGGAATAATCGCGGTGTTGGGCGATTTCCCGCCCCAGGAAGATCTGCTCCTCTTTCTTGCCGAAGGTGAGGGGCCCAAGCTCGTCGCTCATGCCCCATTCGCAGACCATCTTCCGGGCCATTTCCGTGGCCCGCTCGATGTCGCTGCCGGCACCAGTGGTGATTTCATTGAAAATCAACTCTTCGGCTACCCGGCCGCCCAGCAGGATGGCGATGTTGTTCAGCAGATAGGTTCGCGAGACGGTATATTTTTCCTCCACCGGCAGCTGCTGGGTGAGGCCCAGGGCTCGGCCCCGGGGGATGATGGTGACCTTGTGGACCGGATCGGTTCCCGGCAGGAGTTTCGCCACCAGGGCGTGCCCCGCCTCATGGTAGGCAGTGATCTCCTTTTCTTTTTCGGTGATGATCATGCTCCGCCTTTCGGCTCCCATCATCACCTTGTCCTTGGCCCGCTCCAAGGACTCCATTGTGACCTTCTCCGCATTGTCGCGGGCGGCGAGCAGGGCGGCCTCGTTGACCATATTCTCCAGGTCGGCGCCGGAGAAACCGGGAGTGCCCCGGGCCAGGGTCTCCAGATTGACATCGCCGGCCAGCGGGATCCTGCTCACATGAACGGCAAGGATCTTCTCCCTTCCCTTGACATCGGGCACCGGCACCACCACTTGGCGGTCGAAGCGGCCAGGGCGGAGCAGGGCGGGGTCGAGCACGTCGGGCCTGTTTGTGGCGGCGATGATGATCACGCCCTCATTGGCTTCGAAACCGTCCATCTCCACGAGCAACTGGTTGAGAGTCTGCTCCCGCTCATCATGCCCGCCGCCGAGGCCAGCGCCCCGGTGTCGGCCCACCGCATCGATCTCATCGATGAAGATGATGCAAGGGGCATTTTTCTTCCCCTGGATAAATAGGTCGCGTACCCGGGAGGCCCCTACACCCACGAACATTTCCACAAAATCGGAGCCGCTGATGGTGAAAAACGGCACTTCGGCTTCTCCGGCAATGGCCTTGGCGAGCAAGGTCTTGCCAGTGCCCGGAGGGCCCACCAACAGGACGCCTTTGGGTATGCGGCCTCCCAGACGAGTGAATTTTTTTGGGTCTTTCAGGAAGTCGATTACTTCAGAGAGCTCTTCCTTGGCCTCTTCGATGCCCGCTACATCTTTGAAGGTAACCTTGCTCTTTTCTCGGTCAAGCAAACGCGCCCGGCTTTTGCCGAAGGACATGGCTTTGCCGCCGCCCACCTGCATTTGCCGCATGAAAAAGATCCAGACCCCGATCAGCAGCAGCATGGGGAACCAGGAGATGAGGATGGTGAGATACCATGGGGTCTCTTCTTTCTGTTTGACCCTGATATCCACTTTCCCGTGGCGCAACTCGGGGACCAGGTCGGCGTTGGGAGGCATGATGGTTTTGAAGCTCTCCCCGCTTCGAGTGGTGCCGGTGATTTTGTCGCCCTGGATGACGACTTCTTTGATCTTGCTGGTTTCCACGCTGGTGAGGAATTGGCTGTAGCTCCACTCTGCAACCTGCGTCTGCGGCTTGTTGAAAAGGTTGAAGAGCAGGATCATGGCGAGCCCGATCACCAGCCACATGCTAAGGTTCTTGTAAAAGATATTCAAGAAAAGACCTCCTGGAAGCCGCCGTGGGCGATTTCCGGTGATTTTTCGTCTGGAGTCGGAGGGTTCGAAAAGGTTCCGGTTAAGAAGGCCAACAGTAAATATATAACCATAAACGTTTGAAAAGGAAAGCCCGGCCGCCACCGCTACCGATACGAAAACGAGGCGGCCGGAGAGATCACTGGAAATATTCCTGCAGGGATTTTACCTCTAGGGCCCTTTCCCGAAAAACGGTGATGGCCTTGACCATGGATTCCGCTCCGGCAATGGTGGTGGTATAGGGCAAATGATAGCTGAGCGCCGCGCGGCGGATAGTATAGGAGTCCTCAGTGGTCCGGGTGCCCATGGAGGTATTGATGATCCATTGGATCTCCTGGTCCTGGATCTTGTCCAGAATGTGAGGCCGGCCTTCGGAAATCTTGTGGACCATAGTGCAGGTCACTCCGTTTTCAGAAAGGAACCGGGCGGTGTTCCGGGTGGCCAAAAGCGAGAAGCCGAGCTCGATGAGTTGCCGGGCGATGGGAAGAACCGCCGGCTTGTCTCCCCAACGCACGCTGATCAGTACGTTGCCGCGGGCGGGGATCTTCTGGCCGGCGGCGAGCTGGGACTTAGCAAAGGCAAGCCCGAGGGAGTCGTCGATGCCCATGACCTCGCCGGTGGACTTCATTTCCGGGCCGAGGAGAGTGTCGACGTTGTCGAAGCGGTCAAAGGGGAAGACAGCTTCCTTCACTGCGTAATGGGAGGCGGTCACCTCTTCGGTGAACCCGAGATCAACCAGTTTTTTGCCGAGCATGACCTTGGTGGCCAGCTTGGCCAGTGGTACGCCGGTAGCCTTGCTCACGAAGGGTACGGTCCGGGATGCGCGGGGATTGACTTCGAGCACGTAAAGGACATCGTCTTTCACCGCGTATTGGACGTTCATGAGGCCGATGACATTGAGCTCCCTGGCCATGGCCTTTGTGGCTTCCTTGATGCGCTCGATCATCTCATGGGAAAGTGAATAGGGCGGCAAGACACAGGCCGAATCCCCAGAGTGGATGCCGGCCTCCTCGATATGTTGCATGATGCCGCCGACCACTACGGTCTCGCTGTCGGACAAAGCGTCCACATCGATCTCCACCGCCTCTTTCAGAAATTTGTCGATGAGAATGGGGTGTTCAGGGGAGACTGCAACGGCGGTGGCCATGTATTGATTGAGCTCACGCTCGTTGTAAACGATGCGCATGGCCCGGCCGCCCAGCACATAAGAGGGCCGCACCACAACCGGGTAGCCGATCTCCTCGGCAATGGCCAGGGCCTCCTCCGTGTTGGTCGCGGTGTCGTTGGCCGGCTGGATCAGGTCGAGTTTCTGGAGAAACTGCTGAAAGCGCTTGCGGTCCTCGGCCCGGTCGATGCTGTCTGGCGAGGTTCCGAGAATGGGGACCCCCGCCTTGGCCAAGGGCACCGCCAGGTTGAGAGGCGTCTGGCCGCCGAATTGGACGATCACCCCTTCCGGTTTCTCCTTGTCGATGATGTTGAGCACGTCCTCCCTGGTGAGAGGCTCGAAGTAAAGCTTGTCCGAGGTGTCATAATCTGTGGAGACCGTCTCCGGGTTCGAGTTCACCATAATGCTCTCGATCCCTATTTCCCGCAAGGCAAAAGAGGCGTGGACGCAGCAGTAGTCGAATTCGATGCCCTGACCGATCCGGTTAGGGCCGCCGCCCAGAATCATGACCTTGCGGCGGTCACCGAGCCGCGACTCGTCCTCCACCTCGTAAGTGGAGTAGTAATAAGGCGTGTAGGCCTCGAACTCTGCGGCACAGGTGTCCACCAGTTTGTAAACCGGGGTCAAATCAAGCTTTTTGCGCAGCTCTCGGATGTCATCCTCCGCCGTGCCGGTGAGATGGGCGAGCTGGGAGTCAGAGAATCCGAGCTGCTTGGTCCGCCGCAGGGCGTCGTGGTCGAGTCCGGCAAAACCAGCCTCCCGGATACTGGCCTCGGCCTCTGCGATCTCTTTCAGGTTGTGAAGAAACCAGGGATCGATCAAGGTTAGGCTGGCCAGCTCTTCCACACTCATTCCCCGCCGCAGCGCTTCATGGATCTGGAACACCCGTTGGGAATTGGGGGTCTTCAGCTCCTGAGCGAGATCGATCGGGTGCAGTCCAGAAAGATCGCCTTTGCCGTCGCCGCCGAAGCCGGACCGGCCGATTTCGAGCGAGCGCAGGCCCTTCTGGAATGCCTCTTTGAAGGTGCGGCCGATGGCCATGGTTTCGCCCACCGACTTCATGGCGGTAGTGAGGTGATCCCGGGCCTCGGGAAACTTCTCGAAGGTCCAGCGTGGTATTTTCACGACGCAATAGTCGATGGTGGGCTCGAAGGAGGCATAGGTCTCCCGGGTGATGTCGTTTTTGATCTCATCGAGGGTATAGCCCACTGCTAGTTTGGCCGCGATTTTGGCAATGGGAAAACCGGTAGCTTTGGAGGCCAAGGCCGAGCTCCGCGAGACCCGCGGGTTCATTTCAATCACCATGAGCTCGCCGTTCCGGGGGTCGACCGCGAACTGGACGTTGGAGCCGCCGGTTTCCACTCCGATCTCCCTCATGATGGCAATCGATGCATCCCGCATCATTTGGTATTCACGGTCGGAGAGAGTCTGAGCCGGGGCGACAGTGATGGAGTCGCCGGTGTGCACTCCCATGGGGTCGAAGTTCTCGATGGAGCAGACGATGACCACGTTGTCATTCTTATCCCGCATCACCTCCAGCTCGTATTCCTTCCAGCCAAGCAGGCTTTTTTCCAGCATGACCTCGTTGTTGAGGCTCAAGTCGAGCCCGGCAGTGGTGAGTGCTTCCAGCTCGTGGGAATTGTAAGCGACGCCGCCGCCGGTGCCACCCAAGGTGAAGCTCGGCCGGACGATGATGGGAAAACCGATGGTCTCTACCGCCGCCTGGGCCTCCTCCAGGGAGTGAACGATGGCGCTCTCCGGGACTTTGAGTCCTATCCGCCGCATCGCCTCCCGAAAGGATTCTCGGCCCTCCGCCTTGCGGATGACATCGATTTTGGCCGCGAGCAGCTCGACGCCGTATTTTTCGAGCACGCCGGTTTCAGCCACCCGAATTGCGGTGTTGAGCCCGGTCTGGCCACCGAGGGTGGGCAGGAGGGCATCGGGACGTTCGCGCTCAATGATTTTGGTCACGATCTCCGGGGTGATCGGCTCCACATAGGTCCGGTCCGCCAGTTCGGGGTCAGTCATGATGGTGGCCGGATTGGAGTTGATCAGGATCACCTCATATCCTTCTTCCTTCAGGGCCTTGATTGCCTGGGTTCCAGAGTAGTCGAACTCGCAGGCCTGACTGATGATGATGGGGCCGGAGCCGATGATGAGAATTTTATGAATGTCAGTTCTCTTGGGCATGGTTGCTCTGTTTTTGCCGTAAAAGGTGCTGTTGAAAAGCCGGATCAGGCTGTGCTCAAGCGGCCTGAGCCATCAACTCGATGAATCGATCGAAGAGATAAACTGCATCGTGTGGTCCGGGGGCGTTTTCCGGATGATACTGGACCGAGAAGGCGGGGTGGGCTTTGTGCCGGATCCCTTCGACACTGCCATCATTGAGGTTGATATGGGTCACCTCAACCTCCTGGGGCAGCGATTCGGCATCTACGCAGAACCCGTGGTTCTGGGAAGTGATTTCCACCTTGCCGGTCAGCAGATCCTTGACCGGCTGATTGGCGCCTCGGTGTCCGAATTTCAATTTGTAGGTTGAGCCGCCGTAAGCAAGACCCAGGATCTGGTGTCCCAGGCAGATGCCGAAGATCGGCTTCTGGCCCAGGAGGCCGCGCACCGTCTCAACCACTCCAGGGATGCCGGCAGGGTCGCCGGGTCCGTTGGCCAGAAAAATGCCGTCCGGGTTAAGGGCTAAAACTTCTTTGGCGGTGGCGGCAGCGGGCACCACTTGCAGGGAGCAGTCGCGATCCGCCAGCAGCCGGAGCTGGTTGTATTTGAGGCCGTAGTCGAAAACCGCCACCCGGTAGCGGCCCAAGTCGGCGGTTGAGAATCCGGTTCCCGGCCGAGGGCCGGCAGCGGTCCAGCCATAGGGTTCTGCGCACGTGACCTCCCGCACCAAGTCTCGGCCCACCAGGGCCGGTGTTTCCTTGGACCTGCGTACCAGCGATCGGGGATCGAGATCCTCAGTGGAAATGATCCCCCGCATGGCGCCAGCCACTCGCAGGTGGCGGGTCAGAGCCCGGGTGTCGATTCCTTGCACTCCCAGAATCTGCTGGCCCTTGAGAAAATCGGCAAGGGTACCCGTGGCGCGGAAGTTGCTCGGAAACGAGTTGTATTCTTTGACGATGAAGCCTTCCACCTGGATCCGGGTCGATTCCATGTCTTCTGGGTTAACCCCATAATTGCCGATCAGCGGATAGGTCATGGTGACGATCTGACCCTTGTAAGAAGGATCGCTGAGTACTTCCTGGTAGCCGGTCATACCGGTATTAAATACGATTTCACCACTGGTTTCTCCAGGGCCGGTAAAGGATTCCCCGGTGAAAATGGTCCCGTCTTCGAGGGCAAGCAATGCTTTCATACGAATGTGGTTCCTGGCGCTGCCTCTGATGTTTTCGCCGTGTTCCGGCCTAGCTGTGTTCCGGCCTAGCTATTTATTGATAAGGGCGGCCGCCAGCCGAGCCTGCCTGTGGGCAGAGCCCTGTTGGCTGCGGACCGCCGCTCGAGCCCCTTGAGCCGCCCGGGCATAATCTTGAGGGTTTCCGGCCAATCTCAGAATGGCCGTGGCGAGAGCAGCAGGGGAATCGACCTCGAACCCTGCTCCCGCGCTTTCCAGCATTTCTTTGGCATCGGCAAAGTCCTTCATGTGGGGGCCATAGAAGACCGGTTTTCCCCAAGCCGCCGCTTCCATGATGTTGTGGCCGCCGCGCGGCACCAGGGAGCCTCCGCAGAATATGAAGGTGCCAAGCGCATAGAGACTTGCCAACTCGCCCATGGTATCCACCAGCACGGTGGGACATCGCCGCCGGCGGGAAGGCAGCTCGCTCAAAAGATCGTAATCCGCCCCCTCTGCTGTCAGGAGTGACTTGATCTCGGCTAGCCGCTCGAGGTGTCGGGGGGCCAGGAGCAAGATCAACTCGGACAAATTCC
>JARRJE010000071.1:0-7339 GCA_037379765.1 Deltaproteobacteria bacterium | reverse complement strand
CGGTTTCTCGAGCGCAACCGGGAGCTGGCGGCCCGTTTGGAAGATATGGAAGACCGGGTGCGCCAGCGCGATATCCTGGTCGACGACCAGACCCTTTTTCAATTTTATGAGGAACGGCTGCCGGCCGAGGTATGTGACCAGGCCGGCCTCAACCGACTGCTCCGCCGCCGGCAAGGAGATGATTTTCTTACTATGCGGGAGGAAGACATCCTTTGCCGGGCCCCGGCTGCCGAGCAGCTGGACCAGTTCCCGGAGGAAATCAGCTCGGGGGAATTCTCGTTGCCGCTTGCCTACAAGTTTCAACCCGGCACCGAGGAGGACGGGGTCAGCGTCACCCTGCCGATGAGCCTTCTCTCCCGGATAGCTCCGGAAGCGTTCGAATGGCTGGTACCTGGACTGCTGCACGAAAAAATCTCTTTCCTCTTGAAAGGACTGCCCAAGAGCCTGCGCAAGCAGCTCATCCCCATCTCCCAAACCGCCGAGGCCTTGCTGCAGGAGCTAAATCCCGACCGCGGCTCTCTTTACGGACAGTTGGAGCGTCTGATCGCAGAACGATACGGAGTCGAGGTAGCCCGCAGCCACTGGCCCATCGAGGAGCTGCCGCCCCATCTTCGGATGCGTTTCTGCCTGACCGACCACCAGGGCCGGGTCCTCACCGCATCCAGAGAGTTCGACGAACTGGCTCCGGTGCAGCCGCCCCCGGCCTGGGGCGACCAGCTAACCTCTCTCCGGAAGAAATGGGAGCGTGAAGGGATCACCACCTGGGACTTTGCCGGGCTGCCGGAACGGATCGCTATCGAAGGGAACAGCGGCCAATTCTACGGGTTCGCCTATCCGGGTCTGACGACAGAAGGGCCGAGCAGTGCGGCTCTTCGCCTTTTTGCCGACGAAGCGGAGAGCCGGGGGGCCACAAGAGAAGGAGTGCTGGTGCTTTACCGGAACGCCTTTCCTCGGCATTTCAAGGACGCCAAAAAAGACTTCGCCCTCCCCCGCAGTGATTGGGCGCTTTATGAAGGCCTGGCCGGCCACGAGGAATTCAACCGGCAACTGCTGGCAGCCATTCTGCACCACATTTTCGAGACCGGCGAGGGCCGGCTACCGGTGAAGGAGCGATTCGAGCAGAAGATCGCCGAAATCAGGGCCGAAGGGATTTACGCCCGAGGGATGGCGCTGCTCAAAGCGGTCCGCAATGTTTTGGAGGAAAGGCGGACCGTTCTCGGCCACATTTGTAGGTTCGAGGAGATGGCCGCTCCGGGCCGGGCCGACCGGTTTGCCGAGTACCGGTCGCAGGTTGCCCGGATTCTGCCTCCGGAATTTCTGGAGCAATTGGATCTGGAGCAGCTCGGGGCCGCAGCCCGTTATCTCAAGGCTCTGCGCATCCGGGTGGAACGGGCCCATTCCGCCCCGGCCAAGGACGACGCCAAAGCGGCCCAGATCGCCCCGCACGAGACGCGACTGGCCGGCGCCTCCCCCAGAAACGGCGCCGCGCCGGAGCGCGGCCGATTGCTCGCCGAATACCGGCAGATGGTGGAAGAATTCAAGATTTCCCTCTTTGCCCCGGAGATGAAGACCGCCTTCCCGGTCTCGGCCAAGCGGCTGGAGCAGAAGTGGAAGGAAGTGGAGAGAGTGCTGTAATGAAAAACGGAAGACGGCAAGCTAGCAGCTGCTTTCAGCGCCATTCGGAAAGCTTCACTTAAAGTGACGGTGCTAACCGACCGAGGCGTTCAATTCCGCCTCCGATGGCCGAATGTAGATGGGGACGGCAGCAGCGGGGTCGAGGACTTCCCCTTGCTTCAATTTCTTTAGACCCAACAGGCCGATGGCCGCCGCCCGAGGGAAATAGATTAGTGCGGACGGAAAGACCGCCAAGTTGCCCAGCCGTTCGCGAAACAACTCCCCGTAAATAGCAGCCCCGTCGCCCACCAGCAGGGTGGGCTCGCTGATCATCGCCGCCAGGGTCGCAGGCGGGAGCACCATATAATCGCTTGTCTTTTCGAGCCTTCCCTCCGGTCCGCCCCGGAAGAAGGCCGCGTACACCTCTTTTTTCCGCGCGTCGAGCACGGGGCAGATGGAAACGGCGGCATGGGCGAACTGGGCAGCCAGTCCGTCCAGGGCGGAGACCCCCAAAAGAGGGACCCCGGTCGCCATGACCAGCCCCTTGGCGCTGCTCAGGCCGATCCGCAGGCCGGTGAAGCTGCCCGGCCCTAAACTCACCGCAATGCCCCCAATCTGCCCCCATTCAATCCCTGCCTCCCCCAAGAGCCATTCGATGCCGGCCAGCAGCCGCCGCGAATGAGTCAGCTTGGAAGCAAGGGAATATTCACCCAAGCAGCTCTTCTCGGTCACCAGGGCGACACTGCCGCACATCCCCGAGGTTTCCAGCGCAAGAACAATCGGCCCTTCCGGCTGCATGTGCTTGTCAATGGGGTTCATAACGGGTGGGAGGAAAATCTTTTTTCCGCTTGTTCATTGAGGATGCGGTCAGCGTTCACAGGTGCCATAGATTTGCGCAAGCGCGACCGGCCGCCATAGCAGCGCTATGCGGACGGGAACGATCGCGCAAAGATGCGGTGCCTGTGAGCACTGACCTAGCCGCCGGAAAAGACGCGGATCAAGTC
Source organism: Deltaproteobacteria bacterium (assembly GCA_037379765.1). Lineage (GTDB taxonomy): Bacteria > Desulfobacterota > Desulfobulbia > Desulfobulbales > UBA5123 > JAJYKH01. The sequence goes on along the minus strand of JARRJE010000071.1, from coordinate 4,721 downwards.
ATTATAGAAGACGAAAATCATGAGGGCGGCAAGCAGCATGAGGCCGATCTGCTGCCACACCTCCTGGGTTCTGATGGACAGCGGCTTGCGCATGACCGCCTCGATGGAGAAGAAGGCCAGATGGCCGCCGTCCAGGATGGGGATGGGGATAAGATTCAAGATGCCGAGATTGACGCTCAGCAGTCCCATAAAATGAAAGAGGTTGAGCCATCCCGCCTTCATCTGCTGCCCGGCCATCTGGGCGATGAGACTCGGGCCGCCCAGTTCGGAGGCGGGAACCACCTTCTCGATGATCTTGATAATGCCCATCACCGTCAAGTAAATGAAGCCCCAAGTCTGGGCCAAGGCGGCGTCCAAGGCGCTGAGCAGGGAAACCTCCTTATAATAGATTTCTTCCGGACGGGAAATGCCCAGCAGCCACCGCTTGCCGGTGACCTCTCCGAATATGTTCTTGCTCTCCTCGCGCTCCGGCTGACCGGATACAGTCAGCACCTTCCCATCCCGCTCCACGGTCAACTTGACCGGTTTGCCGTCGCTCTGCTGAATGGCTGGCGAGATCTCTTCCCACTGCTTGATCTTCTGGCCGTCGAGGCTCAGGATCTTGTCCCCCGCCTTGAGTCCCATGGTTGCTGCGGGGGATCCGGGCTGCACCTGGCCGATCATTGTGGTTGGTTTCAGCAGGGGCAGCCCAGCGATGCTGAAAATGATAAAAAACAGAAAAACCGCAAACACCAGATTGGAAAAGGGACCGGCAAAAACGATGAGAAACCGCTGCCACACCGGTTTGTGGGAAAAAGACCGGCGCTTTTCGGACGGGGGGACCTCCTCGCCGCGCTGCTCACCATACATCTTGACATAGCCGCCGAGCGGAAAGGCACTGATCAGGTATTCGGTCTCTCCCCACTGATAGCTGACCAGTTTGGGCCCGAAACCGAGGGAAAAGCGTTCCACTTTGACCCCGAAGAGTTTGGCAATGAGAAAGTGCCCGAACTCATGAACGAAAATCAAAAGACCGAGGCAGATAATAAAAGAAATGAGCGAATTCATGTTAGTCTCGCAAATAACGCCTCATCCCGGCGAGCGGGAATGTGTAATAAAAAAGTTCCAGATGATGGCTGTCGGAATCGCGGGGCATAATGATTCCCAACAACGAAGATCGGCCTTCCCCAAAGCATCTTACCAAGGCTGGCGGGAAAGCCGGAAAAGCACACACGGCCCGTCGAAATCGCGGGGCGTTGCGATTCCGGTAACTCATGATTCGGAGAGCTGTCTGAAAATGGAATCGAAGCGGGGCGGCAGGGCCGGGCAGGCATCTTTTTCGCCCCGACGCTGCCGCGCCTTGATGCCGAGGGATTCGACAATGGATTCCGCCTGCACCCTGGCGGCCAGATCCGCCTCCATGATCGCGGTAAGGTCGGAGGCCTCCCGCCAGGGAAAGCGGCTCACCGTTTCGGCGGCAACCAGGGCGATCTCTGGGAACCGGATCTTGCCGTTCAAAAAGGCATCCACCGCAATCTCGTTGGCGGCATTCAACACTGCCGGCAGGATGCCTCCCCGCTTGCAGACCTGGTAGGCGAGCTTCAAGGCCGGGAAGAGGGTGTAATCAGGCGGCTCGAAACTCAAATCCTTGCTCTTGCAGAGATTGAGTCGCGGCATGGAGAGCCGCAGCCGTTCCGGATAAGAGAGGGCATAGGCGATGGGAATACGCATATCCGGAATGCCCATCTGGGCCACTACCGAACCGTCGATATACTCCACCATGGAATGAACGATGCTCTGGGGATGAATAAGCACCTCGATTTTTTCAACCGGAACGTCGAACAGCCACCGGGCTTCAATCACCTCCAGTCCCTTGTTCATGAGGGTGGCGGAATCGATCGTGATCTTGCGCCCCATCTCCCAGTTGGGATGCGCCAGGGCTTCCGCCGGTGTGACCTGCCACATCTCTGGCGCGCTCCGGGCGCGGAACGGCCCGCCCGAGGCGGTGAGAATGAGCCGGGCCACGTCCTCCCGGCGACCGGCCCCCAAGGCCTGGGCAATGGCGTTGTGCTCGCTGTCGATGGGCAGCAGGTGCACATGGTGGCGTCGTACCGCCTCCATGACCAACTCGCCGGCCATGACCAGGGTTTCCTTGTTGGCAAGGGCGATGTTCTTGCCGGCCTCGAGGGCCGCCACGGTCGGCACCAGTCCAGCGGCGCCGACGATGGCCGAGACTACAGTGTCGGCCTCGGCCAGGGTGGCCACCTTTTTGTTGCCCTCGACTCCTGCCACCACCCGTCCTTGCCAATCGGCCGACAGATCGGCCGCCAGTTCGCCGGCCAGCTCCTCGTCGGCCACTGACACCAGGAGCGGGTTGAAGGCATCCAGCTGCTCCCGGAGCAGACCGATGTTGTTGCCGGCTGCAAGCCCCACTACCCGAAAACGGCCGGGAAACTGCCGAACAACGTCGAGCACGTTCCGGCCGATCGAGCCGGTGGAGCCGAGGATGGCAATATTCTTGATCATGGGTTTTCCTGATGAAGGTTGATCCGTTTCTTCTCCAACCCCTGGCATTTAGTGTACAGGAAGCGAATGGGAGCGGCGAGCATTTCGGCAAAAAAGATGTTGAAATTCGATCATCTCTGCCGATTTCGCCAGGCGGTATAGCGGCAGGTCGGCATCAGCCGGTGAGCAGCCCCCAAGCCAGAAGATAGTAAAAGACCGGGGCCGCCACCAACAGCGAATCGGTGCGATCGAGGATGCCGCCATGTCCCGGCAGGATGGTGCCCGAATCCTTCACCGCCACCGAACGTTTGAGCACCGATTCGAGGAGATCGCCCATAACCCCAAGACAAGAGACGACCAAAGCCACGAGTGCCAGCCGCAGCGAACTGCTTCCGGGAACGAGCAGGAGACCGAGACCGGTGCCCGCCGCCACCCCGGACAACAGCCCGCCGGCAAACCCCTCCACGGTCTTATTCGGGCTGATCGTCGGGCAGAGCTTATGCCGGCCCAAAAGCCTGCCGCTGTAATAGGCGCCGGTGTCCGAGGCGATGATGAGGGCAGTAAGCACCACCAGCCAGGCGGCGCCGTGGGGCTTGGCCATGATCAGGATAAGATAAGCAGGCAGCAGACCGGCATAAACGATGCCGAAAGTCGTCCGGGCCACGAAGTCAAAACCGTTCTCCATGGCCCCGCGTCGGCAAAGGGTCAGGGCGAAGAGGAGAACCAGGGCCATGATCAGACCGGCGGTCACGGGCTCGGGGTGCCCGGAATAGGCTGCCAAAGGCGGCAGAAGGCCAAGCAGAACGGAGACAATGGTGTAATGGTTGCTGGCGAGCCGTTGCAGTAGACGCCCATATTCATGGAGGGCCGCCGCGCTTAACAAAACCAGCACGGCCCAGAACAGGGGAAAAGGCCCAAAGAACAGGAGAAGAAACCAGGCAATACCGAAAGTCAATCCAGTGGCGATTCTTTTCATCCTGAGTCCGTGAGCTCCTCAGAAGCCGCGCAGGCATCTCAAGGGAAAGACAATCCCATATCGATCTTGTGACCCCGTCCTAATTTGTGACCTGTTCGCCCGTCTCGCCGAATCGCCGCTGCCGGTTTTGATAATATTCGACGGCCTGCCGCAGGTCTTTTCCGGTGAAGTCGGGCCAGAGGATATCGGTAACGTACAATTCAGCATACGAGGCCTGCCAGAGAAGGAAATTGCTGAGTCGGGATTCGCCGCCGGTGCGGATGACCAGATCCGGATCGGGCAGACCGGCAGTATCGAGACAACCCCCGAAAATCTCCTCCGAGATTTCCTCCGGATCGAGTTGGCCCGCCTTGGCCCGACGGGCGAGGTTCCGGGCGGCCCGAACGATTTCGTTGCGACCGCCATAATTCAGGGCGAGGTTGAGGACCAGCCGAGAATTGTTGGCAGTGGCCGCCATCACTTCTTCGAGAAGTACCTGGACATCCTGGGGTAATTTTCTTTTCTCCCCTAGGCAGCGCAGAGAGACGTCATTGGCGGCCAACTCCGCCAGCTCGCTTTGCAAATAAGTCTTAAGGAGCGACATCAGCGCCTGCACTTCCAGAGCCGGCCGCTTCCAGTTTTCGGTGGAAAAGGCATAGAGGGTGAGAATTTTGACTCCCACCTCCGGCGCGGCGCGGACGATCTCTTTGACGGTACGGACCCCCTGCCGGTGGCCCATAACGCGCAGCATGCCCTTCTTCTGCGCCCAACGGCCATTTCCGTCCATGATAATGGCGACATGCGCCGGAATGTTCTGCTGATCCATATTGACGGAGAATTCGAAGAGATTTCTAGCTGACAAACGGCGTTTCGCCTCACATGGAGCACGCCCCACCAGGACCTGCCGGCTACACCGCCATCACCTCTTTTTCCTTTTCCGCCATGATCTCATCGATCTTCTTCACGAAATGATCGGTTTCCTTCTGAGCTTCATCTTGCAGCCGAAACATGTCGTCTTCGGAGATCTCCTTGTCACCCTTCTGCTTCTTCAGGGCATCGATCGCCTCCCGGCGGGAATTGCGGATGGCCACCCGATATTCCTCGCTGATTTTTTTCACCTGCTTGACCAGCTCCTTGCGACGCTCTTCGGTGAGCTGAGGGATGGCAATGCGGATCACTTTGCCGTCGTTCGCGGGATTGAGGCCCAGGTCGGACTTGAAGATGGCCTTTTCGATGGCACTGAGCAGTTGCGGATCCCAGGGCTGAATCACGATCAGGCGGC
>JARRJE010000070.1:9625-12992 GCA_037379765.1 Deltaproteobacteria bacterium | reverse complement strand
CTGCGAGACTCGATCGTAGAGATCGTGCGCCCTCAGTTCCTCGATGAAGATATCGTCGGCGTGCCGTAATGTATCAGCGTATTCTTTGTGCACCTCGCCCAGGATGCGCACCCCCAGGCCGGGGCCGGGGAAGGGGTGACGATAGACCATCTCGGCGGGCAGGCCGAGCTCGACCCCGATTTTGCGCGCTTCATCCTTGAACAACTCCCGTAGCGGTTCGATGAGCCCGAGCTTCATATGTTCAGGGAGGCCGCCTACGTTGTGGTGGCTTTTGATGACTTTGGCCTTGCCGGTTTTTGCGCCGGCCGATTCAATGATGTCCGGATAGATGGTGCCTTGGCCGAGCCATTTGACATCGGGCAGCTTTTCTGCCTCCTCTTCGAATACCTCGATGAAAGTGTTGCCGATGACTTTCCGTTTGGCCTCCGGGTCGATAATCCCTTTGAGTTTGCCCAGAAATCGCTCTTCGGCATCCACCCGGATGACCTTCACACCCATGTGGCGTGCAAAGGTGGTCATCACCTGCTCCCCCTCATTCAACCGCAGAAGGCCGTTGTCCACGAAGACGCAGGTCAGCTGCTTACCGATGGCCCGGTGGAGGAGGCCTGCCACCACAGATGAGTCGACCCCGCCCGAAAGGCCGAGGAGTACCTGGCCCTGACCCACTTGGTTCCGAATCGAGGCGATGGCGTCTTCGATAATGTTGCCGGGGGTCCACAGATGGCCGCAGCCGCAAATATCATGAACGAACCGCTCAATGATCCGCTGGCCCTGATGAGTATGGGTCACCTCAGGATGGAACTGTAGTCCGTAAAAGCGTCGGCCCTCATCGGCGATTCCGGCGAAAGGGGCGTTGTCCGTCTCGCATATGACTTGAAAGCCGGCGGGCGGCCGGGTGACCCGATCGCCGTGACTCATCCATACATCGAGCAGACCGAAGCCTTCGGGACTGGTATGATCTTCGATGTCCTTCAGCAACAGAGAATGATGGCGGGCGCGTACCCGGGCATAACCGTACTCGCGGTGGTTGGCCGATTCCACCTCCCCGCCCAGCTGAACGGCCATGGTCTGCATCCCGTAACAAATGCCGAGAATCGGCACTCCCAGGTCGAACACCACCGGGTCGCAGAGGGGAGCGTCCTCACCGTACGTACTGGCCGGTCCGCCGGAGAGGATGACTCCCCGTGGGGCGAAGGCCTGAATATCCTTGGGCTCGATGTCCCAGGGGTGGATCTCGCAATACACCCCTGCCTCTCTGACCCGACGAGCAATGAGCTGAGTATATTGGGATCCGAAATCAAGGATGAGGATCCGTTCGCTATGAATGTCCATGTGATTGAGCTGTTAATCTGTTGGTCTGTAAGGCTCATGGGCTCATCAACTTAGGAGCTTAAGAGCTGGTTAGCTTTTTACCCCAGTCTGTAATTGGGAGCTTCCTTGGTGATGATGACGTCGTGCACGTGGCTTTCTCTGAGTCCGGCAGAAGTGATGCGGACGAATTTTGCTTTCTCTCGCAGCTCGTCGATGGTGGCCGCTCCCACATAACCCATGCCGGAGCGCAGGCCACCCATCAACTGGTAGATCATCTCCGACAGCGGTCCCCGATAGGGAACCTTGCCTTCGATGCCTTCCGGAACCAGCTTGGCGGGATTTTCCACATCATCCTGGAAATAGCGGTCGCTACTGCCTCGCTTCATGGCGCCAAGAGAGCCCATGCCCCGGTAACCCTTGTAAGTTCGGCCCTGGTACAAAAAGGTCTCCCCCGGGGATTCGTCGGTGCCAGCAAAGAGGCTGCCGATCATGACCCCGTAAGCGCCGATGCCGATCGCTTTGGTGAGCTCTCCGGAATATTTGATGCCGCCGTCAGCGATCAGGGGGATGTCATATTTGGCGGCCGTCCGTGCGCAGTTATGGATGGCGGTCATCTGAGGCACGCCCACGCCGGCCACGATCCGGGTGGTGCAGATGGAGCCTGGACCCACTCCCACTTTGACGCAGTCGGCGCCTGCCTTGATCAGGGCCTCGGTACCCTCGGCAGTGGCCACATTTCCGGCAATTACTGGCAACTCGGGAAAGGCATCCTTGAATGCCTGGAGAGCGCGGAGGATATTGCGGGAATGGCCGTGGGCCGAATCGAGGACCACGACATCGACCCCCACTTGGATCAGCTTTTCCGCATGGGCCAAAAAATCATTACCCACACTTACCGCGGCGCCGACTCGGAGGCGGCCGTATTCGTCTTTAGCCGCCCTGGGATATTTGCGGATCTTCTCGATGTCCTTGATGGTGATCAACCCGCTCAGGTTGCCCTCTTCATCCACCACCAGCAATTTTTCGATGCGATGCCGGTGGAGGAGGGCCTTGGATTCTTCAAGGGTGATTCCCGGCCGGGCCGTGACAAGATTCTCGCTGGTCATGACCTCCCGGACCCTGAGCCCGAGGTCCGTCACAAACCGCAGATCTCGGTTGGTGACGATGCCAACCAGCTTCTTGCCCCGCAGAACCGGCACACCCGAGATGCGGTAGTTGCGCATGATCGTCTTGACGTCTCCCACCGTCTGCTCTTCTTCGACGGTCACCGGGTCGATGATCATCCCCGATTCCGATTTCTTGACCTTCTTGACCTCAAGTGCCTGCTCTTCCACACTCATGTTTTTATGAATGATGCCGATGCCCCCCTCCCGGGCCATGGTGATCGCGGTGCGATGCTCGGTGACCGTATCCATGGCCGCGCTGACCAGGGGGATATTCAACCAGATGGTGTTGGTAAGGCGGGTGGAAAGGTCCACTTCCGAAGGCAGGACCTCAGAGTTGGCTGGGAGCAGCAGCAGATCGTCAAAGGTAAAGGCGTATTCGATTTTGTCCTGCAACATCTAATGATTCTCCTGAGCAAATGATTGAGCCAATAGCCTGCAAATATAAAACATCTCGGCTTCGGCGAACACCTTTTTGTGGAAGTGATCATCGGCACTTCATCTGCAAACGATCTCTCCCGCTCGACAAAGCCGATGAGAACGGCCAGTAGCGCTTGTGCAAATCAAACTCGCTTTCGTCTTTCCTGTATTGGATTCCATGTGCTGAAAATGTTCGCTAGCGAGAGATCGGCTCTAAGTTATGCGACTGCCATGCTCTCGGGCAGATAGAGTGCCTCTGACCCCTTCAGTTTATTAATCATTGCCCGCAACCAGCAAATCAGCTAGCATATCAAATGCTTGCGGGGGCGGCTCCGATTCGGTTCCAGGTCTTGATCCGGGAGGCTTGACGGCCATCCACCATGGGAGGATGCTGGAAAGGAATACTGCGGAAGATGAGAATTGCTGCGAAAAAAACAGCTGTTTCCCCGGCCCCTGCAAACGCTTTCGCGGCA
>JARRJE010000070.1:0-9596 GCA_037379765.1 Deltaproteobacteria bacterium | reverse complement strand
CAAACGCTTTCGCGGCAGGATTTTTCTCTGCCGTACTTTCCCCTTCTTGAGTTCAGGCCAAGCGGCAATGAAGGGGGTTGAGCCGGCGATCCGGTCGGAATGACCCTCCGGCCCTTTCTCTTAAGAGAGCGGCAGTATGTTACTTGAGATCAATCCTGAAAATCCTCAGCCCCGCCTCATTCAGCGAATCGTCGAGCAGTTGCGGCAAGGGGCGGTAATCTGTTACCCCACGGATACCATCTACGGAATCGGCTGCGATATTTTCAACCAGAAGGCGGTGAAGCGGATCCATCAGCTCAAGCGCCGGCCCTTGCCTCAGCCTTTCAGCTTCATGTGCTCGAACCTCAAAGAAGCAAGCACCTATGGCCATATCTCCAACATGGCCTACCGGATCATGAGGCGGTGTCTCCCCGGCCCGTACACCTTCGTGTTGCCAGCGCTCAAAATCGTGCCCAAGATTATGGTCTCCAGGCAGAAGACCGTGGGCATCCGTGTACCGGACAATGCCGTGTGCATGGCCCTGCTCGCCGGATTGGGCAATCCCATCCTAACTACAAGCGCCATCCGCGAGAACGAAGAGCCGTCCGCCGATGCCTATGCCATTCAGGAGAGCTGGGGAAAGCTGGTCGATATCGTAATCGACGGCGGGCCCGTGTATCCGGAGCCCTCCACCGTTGTTTCTCTGGTCGGCGATCTGCCGGAGGTGTTGCGGGAGGGCAAAGGGGATCTCGGGAAACTCTAAATGCAACCGACTACTTCTTGACCAGGGGATCCTTTAGGGATTTGCTCATAGTGAAATGAAGCGTCTTGCGAGGCGGAATCTCCATGATTTTACCAGTCTTGGGATTCTTCGTCGTGCGGGCCTTTCGCTGGCGTACACAAAAGCTGCCAAAGCCACGGATCTCCACCCGTCGGCCCTCGCATAAGGCAGCGGCAATGGTTTCCAAAATGATATCGATGGCTTGGTCAACGTCTTTTTTGAGAAAGCCATCGGTGCGGTCAGTGACCTCACAGATTAAATCGCGCTTCAGCATGCTCTTGACCTCTCCCCCTTATCTCAATGTGCCTGGCGATTTCCTGGATCAAGGCGCCAGCAGCCATTCGTAGGCCAGGATCGGCCCGTTTCGCAAGAAATGGCTGAACAGTTCGGCCTTTTCCCCGCCGGCAAAAAGTCGCAGGAGGGAAAAACCCTTTTCCTCCGGATAGACCAAGTGCGGATGGTCCGTTTCCAATCCGCCCAATTTGGCAGCCAGTTTCACCGCATCAGTGAAATTGCCCAATTCATCAACGAGGCCCAGCTTTTTTGCAGTCTCCCCCGAAAAGACACGACCATCCGCCACCTGGGCCACTTGCTGCACCGGCAGGTTCCGGCTGGCGGCCACGTCGGCGACGAATTGGCGGTAGACCGAATCAATCACCCCTTGCAGCATCTGCCGCTCCATCGGCGTCAGCGGTCGGTCGGGAGAGCCGACATCCTTGAGCTTGCCGCTCTTGATCACTTCGCTTTTGTACCCGATTTTGTCGAAGAGCTCTTTCAGGTTGGCGAACTTGACGATTACCCCGATGCTGCCGGTGAGAGTGCCGGGGTTAGCAAAGATCCTCCCAGCACCGAGTGCAGCATAGAAACCGCCAGAAGCCGCCACCGAGGCCATGGAGGCCACAACCGGTTTGACCTCGTTGGTCCGTTTGACCTCGGCGTAAATTTCCTGAGAAGCCCCCACCGCCCCACCGGGACTGTCGATGCGCAACAAAATGGCCTTGATTCCCTTGTCGCGGCGAAAGGCGGTGAGCTGGCGGACGGTTTCCTCGGAGCTGACGATGAGCCCCTTGAGCTCGACGACCCCGATCCCTTCTTTGCCCTGAAAAAGCTCACTTCGTTCGGGGCTCAGCACTCCGGCCAGGAAAAAGGTCATCCCACCCCAAAAGAGGAGGAAGATCGCTCCCAGGATCAGGAATCCCAGGAGCACCGGGTGTTTTTGGCGAAATGACCCTTCTGTCATGGCGTGGCTCCTGGCAGCTTATTCCGAATCACCTTCTTCCTTGCCCTTCTCGATCTCTTCCTTCAGCAAATCGCCGATAGTGGCCGGGCCGGCGCTGGCCTGCTTTTTCTTGAATTCGTCGTAATCGATGGCCTCCGGCTGTTCGGTAAGGGCCTTGATGGAAAGACCGATTTTACGGTCTTTGGCCGAGACGTTGATGACTTTGTTACTGATCTCCGAGACATGGACCAACCCTTCGATCCCCTCCTCGAGCTCGACGAAAATACCAAAGTCGGTCACATTGGTAATCTTGCCCTCCACCACCGAACCCACCGGATATTTTTCGATGGCCTGCTGCCAGGGATCGGGCTCGAGCTGTTTGACGCCAAGGGAAAAGCGTTCGTTTTCACGGTCGATTTTAAGCACCACAGCCTGAATTGTATCGCCTTTGCTGTATTTCTCGGCCGGGTGCTTGATCCGCTCCGTCCAAGAGAGATCGGAGACATGGATAAGGCCGTCGATGCCCTCCTGGATGCCGATGAAGATGCCGAAATCGGTAATGTTCTTGATCTTGCCTTCAATGATCGATCCCACCGGGTAGTTTTCGGCCACCACGTCCCAAGGGTTGGGCTGCAGCTGTTTCATGCCCAGCGAAATGCGCTTGGCGTCCACATCGACGTTGAGAATCATCACCTCCGCCTGATCGCCTACCGAGACGATCTTGGAAGGATGGCGCATCTTCTTGGACCAGGACATTTCCGAGATGTGAATGAGGCCTTCTACGCCTTCCTCCAGTTCGGCGAACACACCGTAATCGGTGATAGAGACCACCTTGCCCACGGTCTTGGAGCCCACTGGATAGCGCTCTTCCACTGTGCTCCATGGGTCGGGTTTGAGCTGCTTGACCCCGAGAGAGACTTTGTCGGTTTCCCGGTCGTATTTGAGCACCTTGACCTGAATCTCGTCACCGACCTTGTAAAGCTTGGAAGGATGGGAGACCCGGCCCCAGGAGAGGTCCGTGATGTGGCAGAGGCCATCCAGGCCGCCCAGGTCGACGAAAATGCCGTAATCGGTAATATTGGTGATGGTGCCGGTGAGGACCTGATCTTCTTCCAGGGTCTTGCGCATCTCGGCTCGCATCTTTTCCCGTTCCACCTCAAGGATGGCCCGGCGGGAAATGACCACGTTGTTGCGGCGGCGGTTGTACTTGAGGATTTTGAACTCGAAGCTCTTGTTGATGAGACTGTCCAGATCCTTCACCGGGCGCAAATCGATCTGGGAGTATGGCAGGAAGGCAGGCACGCCGATATCCACCGACAAGCCGCCCTTGACCCGGCTTTCAATGCGGCCCTCGATGGTGCCGTCCTCTTCCTGGATCCGAGCGATGTCCTCCCAGACCTTGATACCGATCGCTTTTTCCCGAGACAGCCGCAAGCCGCCGTCCCCTTCTCTTTTTTCCACGAAAACATCGAAGACGTCCCCCACCTTGACTTCGATCTGGCCTTCCTCGTTTTTAAACTCGGAAACGGCGATTTCGCTCTCCGATTTGTCGCCGATATCCACAACGGCATAGTTGTCGGAAACGTGGATTACGGTGCCGGGCACGACGTCGCCTTCATTGGCCACCTGCTGGTTTTCTTCGAAAAGTTGAGCAAAGCTCATGTCATTGGTTGTCGTTTGAGTCGTCTCGTTGGTCATGATGAATGTCGTGGGGGGAAAGAGTTAATAAAAAAACCTCTGCCTCGAAAAAACAATCGCGCATCTATACCACAGCAGTGGCGGGGATTCAAGTATTTCTTCGGGGAGCGACCGTGTGGCGCAAGCGGTAGCGGCTTTCCTTCGGGCCTATTCCGAGCGGCGATCGAGGATGACCTGATTACGGCCCTCCGTCTTGGCCTGGTAAAGGGCCAGGTCGGCCCGATTGATCAGGCCGGAAATGTCATCCAGCCAGGAATGCTCCTTCCCGCGGATAAAGCGGGCCAGCCCGATGCTGAGACTGGTTTTGGCGAACTTGCACGCCCGATAATGCTCAAGGATGCGCTCCGCCACATGGATGACTTGTTCCTTGGTGGTCTGGGGAATGATGATGGCGAATTCGTCGCCGCCATATCGGAAGTTCCAGTCCACGTTCTCCCGCACGCATTCGTTCAAGATGCGGCCCACCTGCTGCAGGAGCTTGTCGCCGGCCTGATGGCCGAAGGTGTCATTATATTCCTTGAATTTGTCCACATCCACCAAGGCGAGGAAGATATCGTAACCCTGTCGGTGAGCGCGGTGGACTTCCTCCCAGAGTTTCTGATCGAAGTTGCGGCGGTTGAGTAAGTTGGTGAGAGCATCGTACATGGAGATGTACTCGAGCTCACGGACGATCATTTGCTCGCGAATGATCCGGTTGATCTTGGCCTCGAGTTCGTCGGCGTTGAAGGGTTTGGAGATGAAGTCGCTCGCCCCGGCCTTGATAACGTCGGTGTAGCTGAAAGAGCCGGTATACCCGGTAACGACGATGACGTCGATGCTCGGATATTGCTCCTTGATGTGCCGAAGAAGCTGCATGCCGTCCATGCGCGGCATCTTCATGTCGGTGATCACAATAGTGTAATCGTCTTTCTTCAGCTGCTCCACGGCCTGAATCCCGTCCTCGGCGGCCGCGAACTCGTACCCGAAGGAGGAAATGAAGATCCCCAGCAGTTCGAGAATGAAAGGGTCATCATCGACAATGAGGATTTTTTTATTGTGGTCGGGCAGAATGTTTTTTAAATCTAAAATAGTCATTAATGATTTTGTCGTGGTCGAAAACAAGAGGAGGGATCTGCCCTTCAATGAAGATCCTGGCCTCTCGGGCATCGTCTCCCCCTTGCGGCTCGCCCTCGGCTTCCGCGAGGAAGACAGTGCTGATCGTATGGTGGCGCGGGTCCCGGTTGGGGTCCGAATAGGTGTGAAGCTGCCCCTTCAGCCGGATGGTTAGTCCAGTCTCTTCCAGGGCCTCTCGTCGTGCGGCCGTTTCCAGCGATTCCCCGTAATCCACGAACCCGCCCGGAATTGCCCAGCCGTGAGGCGGGTTCTTTCTGGCGACGAGAACAATGCCGCCGCCGGTCTCAATGATAACATCCACCGTAGGCAGAGGATTTCGACGTTTCGCAATGGGATGTCCGCACTGGGGGCATATGGCCGTCATTCGTCAATTCTCCCAGGCATGGAATTTCCCCCGAGATATATCCGAATTTTACAAGGATCGAAAAAAACGACAAGCCAGGGAGGCATTAGAATCCGACCTTGTTCCATCATTCAATAAGCAGGGCTAAATATCAAATGGTTTTTTACTCTTGCCCCGAAGCAAAGTCAAGCCGGCAAGGGCAAAGCGCACAGTCCGCTTCCTTTGTCGGCACCCCAGGGTCCACCGGTCTTCTGAAGAAGACCCGGACGAGGTTTCTTTTTCCACGCCTGTTTGAGCTGGTACGCTTACGGAGCGGAAGCAACTTTGAAAGCTGGGCCATCTGCCCCTTGCGAGAGATTACGACAAGGCTTCTCTTGACAAAGACCGGCAAGGCGGGCATATATCGCACAACATTTATATATTGAAAACGGAGAACCTTCCCGGATGAAACTCCCCCCGTTGACCATCGGTCCCTTTACCGCTCCCGTACCTCTGGTGCAAGGCGGCATGTCCATTCGCGTCTCTACTTCGGCCCTGGCAGTGCCGGTCGCCGAATGCGGCGGCATCGGCACCATCGGCGGCTCTTCCATCCCCACCGAGGAATTGAAGGCGGACATCCGTAAAGCCAAGCAGGCCACTGATGGCATCATCGCTGTCAACATCATGTTCGCCATGAAGAACTTTTACAACCTGGTGATGGCATCCATCGAGGCGGGAGTGGACATGATCGTCACCGGTGCCGGGTTTTCGCGGGACATTTTCAAGATCGGCAAGGAGACCAATACCCCTATTGTTTCCATCGTTTCCTCGCCGGCCTTTGCCAAGCTCGCCGAAAAGATGGGGGCGGCGGCCGTGGTCGTCGAGGCGAAGGAGGCTGGCGGCCATCTGGGCACCGACCTTGCCCTCCGAGACATCTTCCCTGAGATTCGCAAGGTGGTCAAGAACGTGCCGCTGATAGCGGCCGGCGGCATCACCAATGGCTATGATATGGCGGAGATGATGGACAAATACGGGGCCGACGGGGTCCAAGTCGCCACCCGTTTCGTGTTGACCGAGGAATGCTCGGTGGCCGAGGAGTTCAAGCAGGCCTTGTTGAAAGCCGAAAGGAAGGATATCGTTTTGATCCGCTCACCGGTGGGCTTGCCCGGCCGGGCTCTTCGGACCCATTTCGTGGAGCAGCTGGCCGGCCAGCAGGTGGAACAGACAAAAGAGTGCCGCTACAAATGCCTCAAGAAGTGCGATCACGTCTACTGCATCACCGACCGATTGATGAAGGCGCGGGACGGTGATATCGAAAACGGCCTGGTCTTTTCCGGCGAAAATGTCTACAAAATGAAAGACATCCTCACCGTCCGCGAGGTTTTCGATCAATTCGTCTCCCAGGCGGAAACGGTCTACCGGGAACCGGACGCCTTTTACAACCGTGCCTGATCGTCCTAGCATCTCCGCCCGCTCCCGCCTTGCAGACCACGGAAGGCGGTAAAGGCCTTCTCGAATGGATGAGACCGGCTTTTCCGTTTCCGTGGAGGGTTTGTGTTGGAACCGTTGATCATGTATGATACAACCATCGACCCCGAGCAGGACCGAACCAACGATCTGGCCGAGCCCCTGATCTTTCCCCGTGCGGAACATCCCATTTCCCGAAAAAACATCGACCGGGAGGCGCTCAAGGTGATGTATCGGCTGCGAGATGCCGGTTTCACAGCTTACCTTGTGGGTGGCGGTGTCAGGGACCTGTTTTTGAGCAAAACCCCGAAGGATTTCGATATCAGCACCGATGCCCGGCCGGGCGAGCTCCGCAAGCTCTTTCGCAACAGCCGCATCATCGGCCGGCGGTTCCGATTGGTCCAGGTGTTCTTCCATGGAGGCAAAATCATCGAAGTTTCCACCTTCAGGCGCCGGAGTGAATTCGACGAGTTGAATGGGGAGAGCGAGGTGCTTGCCTCGAACAACACCTTCGGTTCGCCGGCGGAAGACGCCTTCCGCCGAGACCTGACCATCAATTCCCTCTTCTACGAAATCGAAAAATACACGGTCATCGATTATACTGGCGGGGTGGCGGATCTTCGTCACCGGATCATCCGCTTCATCGGCGATCCCGACCGGCGGCTTATCCGCGATCCGGTCCGCATGCTGCGGGCGGTCCGCCACGCTGCCCGGAGCGGTTTCGAGATCGAGGAAGCGAGCTGGCAGGCCATCAAGCGGCACGGACAGGAATTGGCCCTCTGTCCGGTCTCACGTATTCGTGATGAGTTGCTCAAGGACCTGCGCGCCGGCGCAAGCCGGGACTGGCTGGGGTTGGCCGTGGCGAGCGGCCTCCTGCCGGTGGTTTTGCCCTGTTACGAAGCTCTTCTTCCCGAGTCGGCGGTGGGGAAAACGGCTCCGGAAGCGACCTTCGGGCTGTTGTCCCGCCTGGCAGGGGTCAGCGATCGCCTTCACAGGGAAGGCCAGCAGCTGCCGGATCATTTTCTCTTTGCCCTTTGGCTCATTCCCTGGGCCGTGGACGAATTCAAGATCATGGAGGAGCGCCGGGGTGAAGAGACCAACCTTCTGACCCGCGCTGTCCGCCAAGGGCTCGATGGAGCCCTGGACCGACTCAACGTGAAACGTGCGGCCAAAGAGGCGATCACCATCCTGTTGCTCAATCTGGCGACCTTCCAGCGCTATGCCGAAAAGGGAAGTTGGCCGAAATGGCTCCGAAAGAAAAGTTACTTCAAGGAAGGGCGGCAGTTCTTCCGGATTTACCAGGAGGCTATCGGCGGCGAGCCGGTGGAGGCCGTTAATCTGGCCCCGCCTCCCAAACTCCGGCCCCGCATGCGTGCGCGGGGGAAAGGAAGCAAGCTTCCGGCCTTCGCTTCCGGGAAAGGCGGCGTTTTCGGGTTGAAGAAAAAATGACGGCCGTTCAAAAGTTCGACCTCCTGTATACTGATGGTTCGCCAAATGCTCGCCAGGCATCCGCTTTCGTGAGGCACTCACTCCTTGAATATCGAACTTTTCTACTCCGATAACTTAAAATGACCGAGGGTTTCTTGCGAAAACATCAATTGTGGATACTATGAAAGAATACTCCCGCCAGGACATCGAGGACCTCCGCCTCAGGCCACTCAGAGAAATCTTCGCCTTGGCCTTGGAGGCAAAGCTCGCCCATCGCGGCCTCAAATTTTCCTTCTGCAGTATCATCAACGCCAAAGCGGGACGTTGCAGCGAAGACTGCCGATTCTGCGCCCAGTCCGCTCATTACCATACCGAGAGTCCCGCCTATCCCTTGAAGCCCAGAGAGGAGATCCTTGCTGCCGCCAGGGAGGCGAGGGACAACGGCGCCGAGCACTTTTCCCTGGTCACCAGCGGCCGCGGGCTGCCGGCGGCGGAGATCGAGCCGGTGGCGGCCATCATCGAAGAGATCATCGCCAAGGTGGGCGTCAAGGTCTGTGCCTCCCTTGGGATCCTGAACGAAAAGGCTTTTCGGCAGCTGCGGGCCGCGGGACTGAGCCGCTACCATCATAATCTGGAAACCTCGCGGGAGTTTTTTCCCCAAGTGGCCTCCACCCACTCCTTTGCAGAGCGGGAGGAGACCATCGCGGCGGCCCGTGCCGCCGGCCTCGAGGTCTGTGCCGGCGGCATCCTCGGCCTGGGGGAAAGCGAAGATGATAGGATTTCCCTGGCTTTCAGCCTGAAGGAGTGCGGGGTCGATTCGGTGCCGCTCAATATTCTGATTCCTTTGCCCGGCACCCCTCTGGCCCAAGCCCCGCCCTTGGCCACGGCCGAGATTTTGAAGGCCATCGCCCTTTTTCGCCTGATCCTGCCCGGAGTGGCTTTGCGCTTGGCCGCCGGCCGGGAAACCATGCTCCGCGATTTTCTGGGCTCGGCCTTTCTCGCGGGCGCTGATGGCATGATGATCGGCGGCTACCTCACCCAGCGGGGCCGTCTTCCGGCGGAGGATCGGCGGTTCGCCGCCGAGGCCCGCACGCTATGGACAAGCTGAATAGCTGGCTTCGCGAGCGGGAAGCCGCCGGCAACCTCCGGGATCTGAGACCCGTCGGCCGCCGTCGTGGCGGGCGATTGTTGATGGCCGGAGCGGATGAGGAACAGACTCTCCTCGATTTTTCCTCCAACGACTATCTGGCCCTTTCCGAACATCCCGACGTGCTGGCGGGCAGTCGCCGGGCGCTCGATGAGTGGGGGACCGGTGCCGGGGCCGCCCGGCTTATGAGCGGCGATCTGGTCCTGGCCCATCGACTGGAAGAGGCTGTTGCCCAGCTGAAGGGCCAAGAGGCAGCCCTGCTTTTCGGGAGCGGCTACCTGGCCAATGCCGGCGTCATTCCCGCCCTTGTCGGCAGGGGCGATGTGATCTTTGCCGACCGGCTGAACCATGCCAGCATTTATGACGGCTGCCGCCTGTCGGGTGCCAGGCTCAGACGCTTCCGGCACAATGACCTTGCCCATCTGGAGGATCTGCTGCGCAG
>JARRJE010000069.1:0-14490 GCA_037379765.1 Deltaproteobacteria bacterium | reverse complement strand
CGGCAACTTTTACGGCACCAGCAAGGAGGCGGTGGCCGCCCAGCTCGCCCGGGGCATCGATCTCATTCTCGATATCGACGTTCAGGGGGCCCGCCAGGTCCGGGCGCAGCATGAAGGCCCGGTGGCCGGCGTCTTTGTCGCGCCGCCTTCCTGGGAGGACTTGGAGCGGCGGCTCACCGCGCGCAACACCGATGCGGCCGCCACCATCTGCCTTCGCCTCGAGAATGCCCGCCGGGAAATGGCCGCCGCCGGCGAGTATGATTACCTGGTGGTCAACGACCGGTTGGAGGAGGCGGTGGATGCCCTGCGGGCGGTGATCGTTGCCGAACGCAGCCGCCACCGGCGCTCTCCCTCCGGCCTGCCCCTTGTCCTGCCCACTGTATGAGCCCAGACGCCGGTGCCCGATCGTCCTCGCCCACGGAGTTGGCCTGGGGCATCCACCCGGTCCTCGAGCTGCTCCGCACCCGGCCGCAGCAGGTGAGGGAGGTGGTGATCCAGAAAGGCAAGGCCCGACCCCGGGTGCGGGAGATCGTCTCCCTGGCCCGGCGCCATGGGGTCAAGCTCCGGTTCGATCGCTTCTTCAAGGTGCCGCCCGCGCTCGGCCGGGAACACCACCAGGGCGTGCTGGCAAGGATCGCCCCCCGGCCCTTGCTGCAACTGGATGATCTTCTGGCCGACCTCCGGGGGCAAATCGCCCCCATTCTCGTGGCCCTGGACGGGATCCAGGACCCTCACAACCTGGGCGCGGTCATCCGCTCCGTCTCGGCCGCGGGTGCGGCCGGCGTCATCATCACCAAGGACCGGAGCGCGCCGCTCACCGGCACCGTGGAGAAAGCTTCGGCCGGCGCTCTGGCCTATGTCCCTCTCTGCCAAGTGACCAATCTGGCGACGGCCCTGACTCGTTTAAAGGAGCAAGGGTTTTGGATTTACGGGGCGGCGGGAGAGACGGAACACTCTCTCTTCGCGGCCGATTTTAGCAGCGGGCCCACCTGTCTGGTGATCGGCAGCGAAGGGAAGGGGATTCGGCCCCTGGTCCGAAAGCAGTGCGACCTGATGGTATCGATTCCCATGCAGAGCCCGCTCGATTCACTCAATGCGGCGGCCGCCACCGCGGTGATCCTGTTCGAGATTGTTCGGCAGCGACAGGCGCAAAAAGTCCCCTTGGACTGAAGGAAATGGAGGATTCAACATGAAAATCGTCAGCCTTGTCGGCAGTCCGCACGGCGAAAAGGGCAGCACTGCCAAGCTGCTTCAACTGGTGCTCGGAGGTGCTCGCGAAAAGGGGGCCACAACGGAAGTGATCGCTCTCAAAGGGGACACGGTCCGGCCGTGCCTGGGGTGCGACACCTGCCACAAAATAGGAAAATGTGCGCAGAAGGACGCCTTCGAGGAGATCCGCGCCAAAATCCTGGCGGCCGACGGACTGGTCCTGGCCAGCCCCAACTACATCCTCAACGTCAGCGCCCAACTTAAGGCCTTCATGGACCGTTGCTGCGGCGTGGTCCATCTCATGCAATTCGAAGGGAAATATGGAGCGGCGGTGGTCACCTCCGGCGGCGGCGACGAGGCACCCGTGGCGGAGTACATGAACCACTTCCTGATCACCACCGGCATCCGTCCGGTGGGCGCGGTATGGGCCACCATGGGTGCCCTGCCCGACGGCCGCTTCACCGATGAGATCCGCGAGAGCGCCCGTCGTCTCGGCCATGACCTGGTCCAAGCCTGGCAGACCGGAGCGGTCGATCCCGCCGCAGAGCAGATCATGGCTGCTTTCCGGGAGCGCATGCGCCAACTCATGCTTTGGCGCCGGCAGGAATGGCCTTACGAATATGAATACTGGAAATCGCACCGGGGACTGACATGAGCAGGCCGGGATAGCCGCCCGAACCGCCCGGGCGATGAAGCCTTCCATCTTTCCTTCCCGCCCGGTTCTGGGCAACCTGTATCCTGACTGGCTCACTTGGCGCAGCGATCTCCATTGCCAATCTATCCCTTGCCATTATCAGCCAAACACTGCTCTCATGTCCAGAAATCCAAATCCCACTTGGATATTGGAGATGAATAATCTGATATCGTGAAAGGGCTTGTGATTACCTTTTCAGAATACTATAGAGGAAATAAGGGATTGAGCGGCCTCATTGTATGAATCTGAAGGCAATTCACCCTGGGCAGATATTCAACCCGCGAAGGGCACATTAAGAAAACGCACCGTCTCATGATGCGAACAAAGCGATTTCTCATCACCATTACCTCCTACCCGCAATATGCTGCAGCGTCATCTTGACATAGTTTTCTTTTTTTACGGCCTGTCTTTCTTCCTCATGGGCATAGCGATCCTGATGCAGCCCAGACGGGGCAGTTCGTTTCATATCTCCCGCATCCTCTGGCTCCTTGCCGCTTTTGGTATCCTGCACGGCTCCAGCGAATGGCTCGACATGTGGGCGATAATCAAGGGGCGTGAGGAAACCATTGATCTCGTTCGCTGGTTTTTTCTGGTGGTCTCCTATCTCTGTATTTTCGAATTTGGTCGGCGTCTGGTCCGCCATAACCTTATGCAGATCGGCGCCTCTGACTTGAGTCGGTTTTTCCACTGGGGCCTTACCCCGACCCTTGGTTCCTTGATCATGCTGTTCGGGTTTTCGGCTCCGGACTTCTGGAAGGCCGGCAGTTCCTGGACGCGGTACCTCTACGGTTTTCCTGGCGCTGTCCTCACTGGGCTGGGTTTTGTCTTCTATTATTCGATTGAGAGGGAGAGGCTCGAGCCACTCAAAGTTGCTAAGTATTTCTATGTCTCAGGGGTAATGTTCTGCGCCTACGGCCTGTTGGGCGGTCTGGTCGTGCCGCCGGGAGATTTCTTCCCCGCCGATTGGCTGAACACGGTGACGTTCAGTGACGCGGTGGGGGTGCCGGTGCAAGTTTTTCGCCTCGTAATAGCTCTGGTGTCCGCCTGGAGCGTGGCCTCGATTCTGCGGATATTCAACTGGGAGGCGAAAACCAGACTCCAGGAGGCCCTGGATGCAGTCTCAGACGCCAACGTGACCCTTGATGAGCGGGTCATGGAACGGACTGCGGAACTTCAGGAAGCCAATGCCAGGCTCAAAGCGGAGGCTGAAGAGCGGTCCCGCCTCGAGGGCGAGCTCCTCAAGGCCCAGAAACTTGAGTCTCTCGGTGTCCTCGCCGGGGGCATCGCTCACGACTTCAACAACATCCTCACTTCCATCTTGGGCAATATCAGCCTTGCCCGGAAGTCATTGCCACCTGGGGACAAGGCCGTCCAGAGGCTCGATTTAGCCGAAAAATCCTCGCTGCGGGCGCGGAATCTAGCTCAGCAGCTTCTCACCTTTGCCAAAGGCGGCGCTCCGATTAAGAAAGTTATCATTCTCCCACCCCTTATCAGGGAGGCAGTTGAATTTACTCTGCAGGGCTCCAGAGTAAGAGCTGAAAACTCCTTCCCTCCCGATCTTCGGCCGGTGGAGGCGGATGAGAGTCAGATGAACCAAGTGATCAGCAACCTGGCCCTCAACGCCGTCCAGGCCATGCCCGAAGGGGGCATTCTTTCCGTTGCCGCGGCCGACATAACCCTATCTTCGGGAAACGACCTGGGGCTCCCGGCCGGTGAATATGTCCGAATCGACATCAAAGATCAGGGCGTTGGCATACCTGAGGAGGATCGGGGGAAAATTTTCGATCCCTTTTTTACGACCAAAGAGAGGGGCAGCGGCCTTGGCCTGAGCACCTCATTCTCCATCATCAAGCGGCATGGAGGAACGATCACTGTCGTGTCCAATCCGGGGGAAGGGAGTACCTTCTCCATCTTCCTTCCCGCATCGAAAAAGAAAACCGCCTCCCCTTCGAAGGAGGAGCAGCAAGAGATTGTGCCAGGCTTTGGCCGGATTATGGTGATGGATGATGAAGAGACGGTAAGGGAAGTTGCGGCGGAAATTCTTGAGCACCTTGGTTATCGTGCGGAAACCGTTAAGGAGGGGGCTGAGGCGATTATCGCCTACAGACAAGCAATCGCCACAGGGGAACCCTTCGATGCCGTAATTGTGGATCTCACTGTCCCAGCCGGTATGGGCGGCAAAGAAACCATTCAGCATCTTCTCGAAATTGACCCGCAGGCGAAAGTCATAGTTTCGAGTGGCTACGGAAATGATCCGATCATGTCGAATTATCTCGCTTATGGTTTCAAGGGAGTCGTACCGAAACCGTTTTGCCTGTCCGGTCTGAGCAAGACGCTGAAGGAGGTCCTCAACGGCAAAGAGTAACTGGCTTTTCTTTCACCGAAAAGTCTAACCTTCATACACCGGACTTTGGCGGTACCAATTTTCCCACCCTGGATAGCTTGCCTCGGTTTATACTCTCCGCTTCGACCCACAAGTGCCTAAATCCTTTGATCTTCCTAGCCATCACGACTCACTTGGAAGGCAGTACCTCCCGATCGGCTTTGAGGCTGAGAATCGGTTGCGGAAAGTTGACTTTTGCATGCATGCCGCCAACCGTAGCCGGGTGCATTCGCCCAATTTCACGCAAGTCGAGCGCAAATGTTGGCGGCTGGGTTATGGAAGCAGTCCAAACTGAGCCACTCCCGACGGCGTACCGACGAAGACTTTGCCGTCGACAATCAGCGGCGTGATGAACTTGTTGCCGTCGCCGAAGTGGTCGCGGCCGTTCGGCGCCTGATTGCTGTTGTACAACTCATGCAGAGTGGCGGCATCGTAAGCGTACAACACCGCCGGTGAGGAATTCTCCACGGCCCAGACGATTCCGTTCGCGGTTCCGTCTGCGCTTACCGCCGGCGTGGCGCCGGGGTAGACGAAGCTGTTCGCGCTTTCCGCGCTGGGGCTATTTGCCAGCTTTGCGTTGGTGATGGGGAAGGCTTTCAGCTTGTCGTTCACCGCTCCGTAATACACGGTCTTGTTGAAATAGGCGGGCATGGACCACACGCCGTTGATCGCTCCGGTGATCTCCTGGTAGATGGCGTTGTTGTTCCGGGGGTTGAATTTTCCCATCGAGTCGCGATTCACCACATAAATGTGGCCATCCTTTCCCGCGCCCACGGCCAGGTGGCGCACGGCTCCGGAGACGTCCCTGAGATCCGGCAGAACGAGTACTCCACCGGAGCCGAGATCCAGATCGCTGGCTGATTCGGCCACGGTGTTGTATGGCTCGAAGTAGTCGGCAACCGCGAGAGCGCCGCCGGCTGTGGAGACTTTAATGAATCCGTTGCCGAAGTCACCGTTGGCAGGGAAGCCAGAGGCGTTCAGGGTGGTGTCAAAGGTGCCGTTAGCGTCGAGGAAGTAAATGTTGCCGCTTGAGTCAGCGGCGAGGCCCGCGCCTGACATCCAGATGGATCCCCCGCTGCCGTTCGGCGTCAGGTTGAGTACGCTGCTCTGCTTCAAGGTGGATTCGTCATAGCCCATGAGCCAGCCGGTATACGGCTGCTTGTCGCAGTGCGAGGTCCACCCCATGTAAATGTTGCCGTTGAGCAGGAGCAGGCCGACACGCTCCGCATACTGGCCGGGATCGAAGATAACTTTGCCGCCGGAGCTGTTGGCTCCCGTGCCCGGATAAGACGCGGTGATCTCGGCAGGGCTGTCCGGCAACTCCGCGCCGGTAGTCACATCCAGCGCGTGCAGGCGCTGATGGTAGGCACCCGACTGGTCCCGCGTCATGCCGACGACAAAGATGGCGCCGTGGGGCCCGTCATTGCGATCGATCACCGGCGTGGAGGTGATGCCGATCTCCGGCGAGATCTGGAAGCAACCGTGATCGTCGCTGGAGGTTTCATTCGGGCCCAGGATAGAGGTCTTCCAGAGCTGTGCGCCGGTGTCGGCATTGAAGGCGTAGACGCTGTCATGCTCGGTCACCACAAACACAACATTCTGCTTCACCCCGGCCACGTCGAGGTTTGACAGATACAGCGGCTCACCATCTACTTTTCCATCGACGCGGAGTATTCGGAGCAGGCCGAATTTGGCCCAAATGACGTTGGCGGGCGTCAGAATCGTTTCATGTGGATTCAGGCCTGTGCGCTCTCTATTGTCGTGGTAGGTGATGATGTCGACGTTTGCAGCCGAGGTCGAGGTCAAGGTGAGCGCAACGGTGGCCGCGTCGCTATGGGGCCCCGCGGTGCCGGTGAGGCGCCGGGTTGCAGAGCCAAGGGTGGATGCCGCCGACTCGAGGCCCATCTGCTGGGATGCGCCGGGGTTGAGTCCGAAGGTTGCGGGAGAAGCGGTGACACCCGATGGCAATCCGTTTACGGCCACCTGCACGGATTGGAAGAATCCATTGGCCGCGATTGCCGAAACCGAGGCGGTTTGTGCGGCGCCTGCAGACAGGCTCATGCTTGTGTGATCGACTGAAAGCGAAAAATCCGGCGATGTGCCGGCCGCGGAGCTATGGCCGCAACTGAGACTGAAGCTTGCCGCTACGAGGAAGATGAACCAACCCGGCCAAGCCGAAGCTTTCCGGGAGGCGGTCATGATTGTCGGCCTCGCAAAAAGCCGCTCCGCCGACGGGCCACGCCATGAACTTTTTGTTTTCTCGTTCCCGCCCGCGGGGATTTGAAGCTTTTTGCGAGATTTGTCAATGCTTCGCTTCGCATGCGCAGTTTGAAAAAAACCTTCCATGGAAACCTCAGGAGATCATTCTGGCACAGGGCGGAGCGGCTGTAAAGAGGCCGCGGCCATCTTGCGGTCGCCGCCCGGCGCGGTCGGCCATCGGCCTGGGCGGTGCATTTGCGTCTTTCTCACTCCATGGACCTGTCAGGCTATGCCCGTCCAGGATTCATGGGCTCAACGGATGCCCAAACGACGGTTGCCTATCGATGCCGCAGAAACCCCTGACCAGGGGCGAATGGTATCGATGTCTCGTTAATCCAGCTCTTTTGGGACCGCTCTCAGGCGCCGCGTGCCGCCGGCTGCATCCTGAGAAAACCCCGTGACCAGAAGATTAAAGCCTGCTCACGATCCCATCCTGGCTCTTCGCCATTTCCTTGCCGGTGTTGTGGCCTGCTGAAAAGGTGACGGTCGAGTACTGGCCGTAATGAAATATCTTTGGCGTTGCCAAATCGACTTCTTCGAGGCGTCCCGAATTTCCTTCTTGGTGACGGCCTTCTCTTCTTTGAGAGCGAAGCCATACTCGTCGCAAGCCTGCAGCAGCGACGCGTATTTACTCTTCTGCCCGGCCCGGTAGACCACGATGCGCTTCTTGCTCCCCAAAAGCCTCGATATCACCGGGGGGACCTCCGTGGGAGAAAGGCGGCGCATGACCTCATAATTTCCGTCGACAACTATTCTGGTAGGCTTTTCGGACACCGGCCACTGAAAGGTTTGATTCGGACCGTCAATCCAAACGGCAGCAGACTTGATCTCCTTGTCGCCTGCAAGGATTTGAACCTGCAGGAGAAGCCGGTAGGGTGCTCCCGTCTGCGCAATATCCAGCCGGACTGTCGGGATGCCGTCGATGACCCTGAATCCTGCCTGTTTCACCTTCACAGCAGGCACTCCCTTACGGTTCAGCCACTGGCTGAAAAACCAGTCCAAACGCCGACTCGATTCCTTTTCAAAAACTCTTTCTATGTCTTTCCACGTGGCGATCTTCCATTTGTGGTCATCGATGAACGCCCTCGTTGATTTGTAGAAGATGTCCCTTCCCACAATGTTTTCGAGCATGTTAAAGACCATCATGCCCTTGCCGTATCCGATGGCCTCGCTCGGGTGCCCCGTCCTCTGATAAAATTTCCTGAGCGGGAAATCGTTTCCGGAATTCACATAGCTCTGATAGTCAACGAGCACCTTTTTCCTGTACTGCCGGCCCTTACCTTCCAAGCGTGCATAGCGATAGTCGGCCATGTAATTCGTAATGGCTTCGAGCCAGTTCCCTTTTTCGAAATCGGCATAAACATAGTTGCCAAACCACTGGTGGGTTATCTCATGTCCAAGAGACTCATTGAGGACAAAAGGCAGACGGAGAATCTCCGCCCCGATCAGGGTGAAGGTCGGCATGGAGAGGCCCGTCGGAAAGACATTTTCCACGATTGAAAATCTCTTGTACGCATAGGGGACGAGTTGCTCGTCGTCCATCTCAAGGTACTTCTTCGTGTATTCGATATATTTCTTGGCGAGGTCCTTGTCCCGCGGGAAGAAATAGGTGTAGATGTCCACGTCCCCGAAACTGGCCCTGGTCTGGACGTAGTCGTCGGCCACCAAATCTATGCCCTGAGCCGGGTGCGGAAAGCTGAAGGAAAAGAGCCTGCCGTCTTCCGTTTCCAGCGAAGTTATTGTATCGGCCTCGGAGATGGCTTGAAAGCCGTCAGGCACCAGGGCTTTCAGATGGTAAACGGCGAGCCCTGAGACCCTCGGATACCAGCTGCCCGTAAGGTAAATGCCCTTATCACTGATCATGCTGCCCCCGAAGGCGCTCTCGCTGAGTGGATTTGCTTCGAAGGAGCTGGTAATCCTTTTTTCGTATCTGATCTCCAGAAGGCCTTTCCGATTGATCCTTAACCAACCCTGCGCATTGGCTGACAAGGGTTCGCTATTAAAACTCATATGAGTGATGCGAAACCCCTCCAGGAAGATTTCTGCCGGCCCGGGCAGGGCTATCTTGGCGTCTCCTCTAACAAGGTGGCCTTTGAGGTTGAAGGAGACTGAAAGGTCATATTGTGGGTAAACGATGGCATTTTCTGCCGCCATGACCCTTTGTCCCTCCAGGCCGTTGAAGACTGAAAGGGTCAAAGCCGCCAGAAAAATGAGGACTGAAAACTTTTCGGCCATTGTTCCGTGGGCTCCTTTTTAGACTGCCTGTTAGGAACGGGGTTTTTTCACTTTAGGTTCTACCCTTCATTGTAGATATCATTTGAGCCTGCTGTAAAATAGGCTTTATTGTCCCATAGGAATGACGGGAGAGGCGGAGTGCTCCTTTTTACCGTCGATTTTAGCGCGGGCCTGTCTGATTGGTGACCGGCGCCTGTTCGAGCTGGGTCCGCCAGCGGCAAGCTGGATAAATCAGGTCAGACAATGCCTGGGGAAGCAGCCCTAGATCGGCGTCCCTATTATCCCTATCTTCTGCATTATTCCTAACATCCTGAGGCAGCTGCTTCTTCACTATGCAGGAAAAGGCCGCTCGGCACATCATTCATCATTCGTTTTTAGTGAGAAAGATTTTGTACAATGCCATCATAGGCATTGAGCCATAGATCAAAAAAGACCCCGCGCAAAAATAAGGGCGGTTGGAGTTTCCCAGATGTTCACCGCCGAGTTCATCTCCGCCATCACTCGGGATATTCCGGTAAGGTTTTGGTGAACACGATTCTGTGAGGGGAGAGTTCGGCATGGGCCGATCCAAATCGGTGCTTTTCCTTCTGGGATTGCTTCTGCTGCTCGTCTTGTCGGCGAGATCAGCTCAGGCCGAGGACGCCGATCGGTTCCGTCCCTATCTCCGCTTCGGCAGCGGGGATATCTCGGCGAACTGGGGCGTCTATGATATGTGGACCTCTTCCTTGGGGGCCGATTTCGATAAGAACTGGGCAGGTGAACTTGGAATCGACTTTTATGAACAAGACTTAGAAGAGAACGGTCGGGCTCTGGGGGAGGTCGGCGCCTTACATGTGGTTCCCCAACTGCGCCTGCGCCAGCCCTTCTTCAACAACCGCCTCGTTTTCTACCTGCTGGCCGGGACCGGAGTTTCCTTTCTGCAATTCAACGATCGCATGGGACCAGGCTTTGGGCGGCAAATCGATATTGACGGGAGCACTCTGACCGTGACCGCCGGAGGCGGGTTCGACGCCTTCATTGCCGACAATGTGGCAATCAATCTCGAAGGGAAGTATTTCTGGCTGCAACCGGTCAGCGGCACGCTCGACGGCCGGAGGACCGATGTGGATCTCTCGGCGCCGACCGTCTCGATTGGCGTCCGTGTCTTCGCCAGCGAGAACCGGCCTCGCCCCCTGGCTGGTGCCGGCGAGAACTGGTCGGGCCGGGGCTACTTCGGGCTGCGCCTGGGCGGTGCGGTCCTGACAGATGATCGTTGGGTGCCGAAGGTCCAGCTCGAACCTGAACCCTCATCGTTTGGAACTGTCAATCAAACCGGGGGATTGCTGTTCGGGTGGGACGTCGGCCGGAACTGGGGGGCCGAATTGGCCGTGGACAGCCTTGAGTACCGCATCCATGTCGACGGGATCGGGCAGGTCGGGGAATACGGCATGGGCGTCGCTATCCCGCAGGTTCGCTACCGGATCCCCTTGGATGGCGATCGTTGGGTTCCTTATTGCAACGCCGGCATGGGGTTGGTTTACGCGGAGTTCAATGATCGGACAGCGAACGGTTTCGGACACGATATCAGTGCCAAGGGGATTTACCCCGCTTGCAGCGTGGGAATCGGGGGAGAGTATTTCCTGATTCGCAATCTTTCTCTGCTGGCAGATGTCGGGTGGCTCTACTCGTGGAATCACGGAATCGAGGTGGACGATATCGTCAATGACCGCGGGGCGTTTTCTGCCGTAATGTTTCACTTGGGATTCAGGATTTACCCGTTCGAGAGATCCCGGTAGCGCTTTTCCAACCTCGAGCGCATCGAATTTTGAACGGAAGGAGCCCTATTTCTTCTTCTTTTTTTCCTCTATTTTCGACTGAAGCAGATCGCCCAGGGTGCCCATGGCCCCGCCTCCCTTTTTCCCCGTCTTAAGGTACTGGCGATAGTCCTCCTGCGATTCGTCCCGCTTGGGTTTGCGCCCTCCTGGCTTTGCTGGGGCCTTTTCGGCGGCCGCGGGAACCAGGGAGATCCGTTTCTTCTCCTCGTCTACGGCCTCGACTCGTACCTCGATGGTCTCGCCCTCCTGCACCACCTCGCGGGGGTGGTTGATCCGCCGGCCACCCCCCAGTACTGAGATGTGCACCAGACCGTCGATGCCGGGGGCGAGGGTGACGAAGGCGCCGAAGGTGGTGAGCCGGGCCACGGTGCCGGTGTGCACTGACCCTTCCGGAAACTGGCTGCGCACTTCCTGCCAGGGATCGGGCAGGGTCTCTTTCAGGCTGAAGGAGAAGCGTTCCCGTTCCCAGTCGAGGCCGGTGATCGCTACTTCCACGTCCTGGCCTTCGGTGAGCACCCCCCGGATGTCCTCCACCCGGCCCCAGCTGATCTCGGAAACCGGGATCAGACCTTCGATGCCGCCCACATCGACAAAGGCGCCGAAGTCGCGGATGGAAGTGATGGTCCCTTTTACGATCTGGCCCACTTCCAGGGACTCTTTGAGCTTTTCCTTGGCCTGCCGCCGCTCCTCTTCAAGAATCGCCCGTCGGGAAAGGATGATGTTGCGGCCCCCCTCCTTGAATTCGATGATCCGGAAGGTCAAATGCTGGTCTACATACTCTCCGGGATCGGCGATCCGGCGCAGCTCCATCTGGGAGTATGGACAGAAGGCGCGGGCCCCGGCCACCTTCACCTCGAAGCCGCCCTTGATTTCTTTTTCCACATGGCCTTCCACCGGCACTCCGGCCTGATAGGCCTCTTCCAGGTGGGCCTGGGCCGCCGCTCCCCCCAGTCTGGTGGTAAACAGCATCTCGCTGCCGCGGGCGGAGAGGAAATAAGCCCGGAGGTGATCGCCCACCTTGACGGTCGGGTTGCCTTCCTTGTCGAGAACCTCGCCGGTCGCGAGCGCTCCTTCGCTTTTACCCCCCAGATCGAGGAAGATCCATTCCTTGCCGATCCGGACGACGGTCGCCTCCACCTGCTGGCCGGGCTCTAATTTCCCGGGTGCTGTCAGGCTCTGCTCCAGCATTTCCGCGAAGCTGTTTCCCTTACCGCTGTCGTTATCCTGATTCATGCTCCACCTGCGTTTGAAAGGTTATGTCGATGCTAACGGGGCACCCACTTCCACCCGTTCCACTTCGAGGGTCGGGCATTCGAGGATGCAGAAGCCCGGCTGTTCGTCTTTGCCCAGCAGCTCGCCGGGGTTGATCAGCAGAGTCGTGCCAATGTGTTTCACCTGGTAGCGATGGTTGTGGCCGCAGCAGACCGCATCAAAGGTGTTGCGGCTGGCCAGGCCCAGGGCCAGCTCAGGATAATGGGTGAAAGCCAGCCGTCGGCCGGCCGCTTCCACCGCCCCCAGCACCCCATGATGGGTGATGGCCGGAAATCTGGTGCCGCAGGCGCGGGAAATCAGGTGCTGATCGCCGACGTTGTTGCCGTAGATCAAGTGCACGGCCCCGCCAAAGGCGGCAAGCTCCTCCAGCATGAACGGGGAAATCAGGTCCCCGCAGTGGATAAGCATATTGACATTATACGCGTTGCAGTATGTCACTGCCGAGCGCAGATTAGGGATATGGTCGTGGCTGTCGGAGAGAATCGCGATTCTCATGGGGTCTCCGTGAAGATGATCTGCATCGCCTCCAGGAAGAGCCGGTTGGCGGGCTCCGTTTTGAGCGAGATCCGGAAGTAGCTCTCATCGAGGGTTTCGAAATTGCCACAATTGCGAATTATGATCCGGTATCGATCGAGAAGCCGTTGATGCAGCTCGGGGGCGGTAAGCCGGCCCTCAAGACGGGCCAGAATGAAGTTGGCGGCCCCCTGAAAGACCCGAACCCCGGGCAGCGCGGCCAGTGCGGAGGCGACCGCCGGGCGTTGCCCGGCCAGAAAGGCAAGCACCTGTTGCCGGTACTCCCTGCCGCTCTCGATCAGAAATTCGCCGGCGATTTGGGCCAGACGATTAACGCCCCAAGGCTTACTGCGGGCGGCAAGTTGGGCCATGTTCTCGGTAGTGGCGGTGAGAAATCCCAACCGCAGCCCCGGGATGCCGTAGATCTTGGAATAGGAGCTCAAGACCAGCAGGTTGGGAAGCAAAGGCAGGGACAGAAGTGACGGCTCCGGGGTGAAGGGCAGGTACGATTCGTCCACCAGAAAGAGGGAATCCGGATAAGTGGCGATGAAATGGTGAATCGTCGCCGATGGGACGAGCCCGCCGGTGGGACTGTTGGGGTTGCACAGGAAAACGAGCTCTCCCCCCGCCAGCTCTTTGGCCAGCCGCTCGAGATCAAGTCGGAAATCCTCCCTGGGGTCAAGGGCGAAGCTCCGGACGTCCAGGTCGGCCCATTCGCAAGCGAGCCGGTAATCCGAATAAGTGGGATTAACGATGAGCGCCCGGCGGGGGCGAAGGGCCACCGGTGCCGCGAAGATGAATTCGGTGGTGCCGTTTCCTGCCAGTACTTCCTCGGGGGAGCGGCTCCAGGAGGCGGCGAACAGCTGGCGCAGGGTTTCGCTGCCGGCCTCGGGCAGGAAACCAACCTCCTCGATGCGCTCCGTCAGAAGCTCTCGCAGGCCGGGTGCCATGCCCAGGGGAGTGAGATTGCTGCTCATGTCGATGAGGTCGGCAATCCGGCAGCCCAGTTTTCTGGCGGTGGCCACGATGTCGCCGCCGTGGATGACGGCAGCAGCGAGCCTTTCTGACGATTCCATTCCTATTTATCCCGTGTTTCCCTTCAACTGCAGCGGCAGGCCGGCGGCCATAAAATACACATTGCTGCATATTCCGGCCAGCCTTTGGTTGGCCCAGCCGGCCAGGTCGCGGAAGCGGCGGCCGAGCGGCGTGTCGGGGACGATTCCCAGCCCCACTTCATTGGCGACCAGAATGACAGGAACGGTCAAGGTGCCCACCAAGGCCGCCAGATTATCCACCTCTTCGAGGATTTCCTCCTCAGCCAGGCCGATCTTTAGACAATTGGTGAGCCACAAGGTGAGGCAATCCACCACGATGACTTCGGCAGATTCCGCCCCGGCCATCAAAACCTGGCATAGTTGAAGCGGCTCTTCCACCGTTTGCCATTCCGGGCCGCGGTCCAGGCGGTGCCGACGGATGCGTTCCTTCAGTTCCGGATCGTCGCCCGCCTCCATGGTGGCGACCAGAAGTTTGCGACGGAACTGGTCGGCTCGCTTCATGGCGAAGCGGCTTTTGCCGCTGCGACAGCCACCGAGAACCAGCATGGCTTTGTTGTCCGGCCCTTTCTCCGGGATCATTTTCCTTCTCTCAACCGGTCCCGGACGGCCAGGAACAGGTATTGGTCGTCCTCTCCAAACATAAGGAGCTTAGCGGTCATCTCCTCTAGAAACCGGCGCAGTTTCTCTTCAGACAAGGCCGGGAACCGTTCTCGCAATTCCGCGACGGATCGAGGCTCGGCGCAAGCCAGGACCACCTCGCGAGACAGCCCCCGCAGTCGGTGGTGCAGGGTGCAGCCGTCGAGCCGCTCCTGCCGGACGAGCAAAAAATTACTCCCTTCCCGATAAGCGAGGACCGGTCGCTCCCGCGTCGTTTGGGACCGGCGGCAATGGAATTTCCGCCATTCCCTGACTTTTCGGACCACGGGCGCCCACTGCCGGCGCTGCTTGGTACGATCGCCTCGATAATCCTCGATAAGCAGGGTGAGCCCGGTGCGAACTCCCTCGGGCAACAGCTTGTCGTACCGGGGATGCCGGATTACCGCCCGGATTCCGTAG
>JARRJE010000068.1:8957-18393 GCA_037379765.1 Deltaproteobacteria bacterium | reverse complement strand
GTGATTCTCTGGCTGTTGAGTGCCTTCGGGGTCATTGGTTCTCTCCAGGGGATTCGTATTGGCAGGTGAAAGGTCCAAAGAAACTCCTAGGCGATCAAGCCGTTTCGCGACTCCGCCGCCGAGAAATGGCTCTGGAGCTGGGGGCGAGCCGTCACCTGACACAAGAATAGGAAAGAAGTACGGCTGAGCATAGGCAAAACATTTCGACCACGAGGAGGTTGCGATGACGGACAAGCGAAAGGCGTTCGAAGAAAAACTCGATGCGCAATTAAAGGAATGGAACGCGCAAATCGCTCTGCTCAAAGCCAAGGCGAACACAGCCAAGGCCGAAGCGAAGGTCGAATACTACGCAAAAATCGAAGCCTTGCAGCACAAACGGGATTCGGCCAAAGCGAAACTGCAGGAGCTGAAGGATGCCGGCGATGAGGCATGGGAAGATCTCAAAGCAGGCGCGGAGAAGGCCTGGGCCGAAGTCAAGGCCGCCTTTCACGATGCGGCCTCCAAGTTTAAATGAGCCACACCGTCCGGTATTTTGAAAAAGGATTATGCCGAAGGGCACTCACTGCCAACGGCCTGCGCTGGGACATGATCATCTATATCAAAAACATTCACGGCAATGCCGACAATCCAGCCGATGACATCCCGGAGGGCTGGAGTCTGACGCAATGGATCAACTTGGAAATCCAGCTAAATTTTCCCGGAAAAACATCCCCTTATCACCCAGCAGCATGACCATGAAAGCCACCGAGCTTATCGTGAAATGCCTGGAAAACGAGGGGGTCGATTACATCTTCGGCGTACCGGGCGAGGAGAACATGGATCTGCTCGACGCCCTGCTCGGCTCATCCATCCGCTTCGTCATGACGCGCCATGAGCAAGGCGCGGCCTTTATGGCGGACGTGTATGGCCGGCTGACCGGCAAGGCCGGCGTGTGCCTCGCCACGCTGGGGCCGGGTGCGACAAATCTGATCACCGGCGTGGCCGATGCCAACATGGACCGGTCGCCGGTGGTGGCGCTTACCGGCCAGGCCGACCAGCACCGATTGCACAAGGAATCGCACCAGCATCTGGACATTGTCACCCTGTTCCGCCCGGTGACCAAGTGGAACACCAGCCTGCCGATACCCGACATCATTCCGGAAGCCTTCCGCAAGGCCTTCAAGCTGGCGCAATCCGAAAAACCCGGCGCCACCCACATCGAAATCCCCGAAGACGTCGCCCGCATGGAAACCGACGGCCAGCCGCTGCTCGTGCAATGGCTTCATCCCGGCGGAGCCGCGCCGGAACAAATCGACAGGGCGGCGCGCATTATTTCGGAAGCGAGGCAGCCGATCGTGCTCGCCGGCAACGGCGTCATTCGCGGCCGGGCTTCCGAAGCGCTGGTGCGCTTCGCCGAAAAGCTCAACATCCCGGTTGCCACGACCTTCATGGCCAAAGGGGTCATTGCCGACACCCATCCGCTTGCCCACGGCGCCATCGGATTGCAGACCCTCGACTACGTGAACAGCGAATTCGCGGAAGCGGACGTCGTCATCGCCATCGGTTACGACATCGTGGAATACGCGCCCCATGCATGGAATCCGGGACATGACAAGAAAATCGTCCATGTGGACATGTCGGCCGCCGAGGTGGATGCGTCGTATATCCTCGAGGTCGGCGTGGTGGGCGACATTGCCTCGTCGCTCGATGCGCTGGCGCACCGGGTCACGCCATACGCCGCCACGCGCGGGAAGGGTAAGCGCTTCCACCAGATGCTTCTCGATGAACTGGAGCATGGCCGTCATGACTCCTCCTTTCCGCTCAAACCGCAAAAAATACTCGCCGACCTCCGCTCGGCACTGGCCGACGACGCCATCGTCATCTCCGATGTGGGCGCCCACAAACTGTGGCTGGCCCGCCTCTTCCCATGCCTTCTTCCCAACACCTGCATCATCTCGAACGGTTTTGCCGCCATGGGCATGGCCGTGCCCGGCGCCGTGGCGGCAAAACTGGTGCACCCGGATCGCCGCGTGGTGGCGGTCACGGGGGACGGCGGTTTCCTGATGAACTCGCAGGAACTGGAAACCGCCGTGCGCATGAAAACCCCTTTCGTGGTGCTCGTGTTCAACGACCACGGCTACGGGTTGATTCGCTGGAAGCAGATGCAGCGGTTCAAACGACCGGCATTCGTGGACTTCAACAACCCTGGTCTCGTGCAATACGCGAAGAGTTTCGGCGCCAACGGAATTTCCATCGAATCGGCGGACGAACTGGCGCCCGCGCTGCGCACCGCGTTGATAGCAAACAAACTTACGATCATCGACTGCCCGGTTGATGCTTCGGAAAACCTGCGGTTGAGCCAAAGGCTCGGCACGCCCCCGGTGCCGAAAGGAAAGCACCGATGAATCCGCGCCTTCTTCCAAAAAAATGATGCAATGAGCCCTTGCCTCCCTCACGAAAAAGAGGCAGGATTTGATTATGGCTCAACAGGCAACCGAACTCGGGTACGCTGTCCGTTTCTGGTAATCTTCAAGTATTTCGGTTAGCTGTGCCTGGTGCTCGCTTGCCCTGACCCAGGTGGTGATGTCCTGCCCGGTGATGGGATCAAGGCTTGGTTTTTTTCGACGCCGTGCTGTATACCTTTGCAGCCTTGTTTGGTTATTGTTTTCAGCATCTTACCCGATCAACCCATGGCTCAATTGCTTTGTGTGGAAAAGACAGGTTTTTCAACGGCCTGTTAGGCGGCTATCCAGGGAAGTAGCCCGGGCTCCGCTACGATCCACTCAGGATAAACAAGTTGGACAGCCGGGAGGAAAATCATGAATGAGTCAACCATCCGGAAGTCAGCGGGGGTCTCCACGGTCAGGGGGTTGCAGATATGGCTCCCAATGGGGGTGCGATGCGCAGCATGGTTTGCAGTGCTGATGTTTGCGAATCTTCCCGCCCTAACCTTTGCCCAACCACCATGCCCCGGAATTCACGTAAAGATTCTGAACATAAGAAACAGCACTGGAAACGTAGCGTGCGCGCTGTTCGAATCGCAGAAGGGTTTTCCTCATGAATTCCTGAAATTTGCAACGAATATTATGATCATCAAAATTCGGGAGTCCAAGGCGCGTTGCGACTTTGAAGACATCCCGCCTGGTAAGTACGCGATGGCCGTCGTTCATGATGAAAACATGAACGGCAAGCTAGATACCAATTGGCTGGGCATTCCCAAGGAAGGCTATGGTTTTTCAAACAACGCCAAAGCATCACGGGGCGTCCCTTCATTCTCTGCCGCCAGCTTCCTATACGATGGGCGGAACATAGATCTGACGATGAGGTTGAATTACTGAGCGCCTGCTGTATGAACATTGAAGGCTTCACTTTCTGTCTTCAATCACCCGCGCCGCGTCAGCCGACCTAAGGTTGCCGCTGCGCTTGCACATGGCAAAACTTCGTCACACCAGCTCGGACCGGAGACGACCCAGCCGCTTGCCTTCGTTGCCTCGGGTACGGCGGCGATTGCTGTGGAACTCCCGGCAGGCTTCTGGGTCCCCATGCCAGCGCCGTTGATCTGAGCCTCCGTCGCGATGATGGATCGCCAGATTGCGGCGAAGGCCCGGGAATATTTTCACAGGAAGGAAGGCTGAAAAAATGAATTTTAAACTTGTATTGAGCCTCATTCTTGCCGGTCTTGCCGTGCTCTTCATTATCCAGAATGTCGCTGTTGTTGAAATAAGATTCCTGTTCTGGACGCTCTCCATGTCCCGCTCCCTGCTGATGTTTTTCATTCTCGCAATTGGCATTGTCTTTGGCTGGCTGCTGCATAGTTTTTTGATGCATCAGCAGGTGAAAAAATCGAAGGATCTGGAATCGTAACTCAGGCAACGGTAGATGCATGGCAACAGGCTTGAAAAACAGTACCCGCTCTTCTGACCCCGGCGTGGTTGTCTCCGGTCTGGGCAGCTTTGTGGACGTACGGTTTGACAATTGCTGCCGTCCATCTACTCGCTGCTGCGCGCCGGGACGGAAAGACAGATCGCCATCGAAGTGCTGTCGCAACTCGACACGCCCCGCGGGCGCGGCATTGACCTGACGCCTACCCAAAGCCTGGCTCGCGGTATTGCCGGAAGACACTGGTGGCCCATTAAAGGCCCGGCGGGCCGGGAAACTCTCTATCGCCTCCGCGAATATCTTTGATGTTTCGATGTGCAGGGCTTGCGCCGAGACGCTGGCGGGTGAAACGCCAGTCGAAGGAATGTAAGGTCATGGTCAATGAAAAGAGCATAACACGATCTCCGGAATACGCCGAGAGCATCATCAATACCGTGCGTGAACCCTTAATCGTTCTGGATCAAGATTTAAGGGTGGTCTCGGTCAGCCGTTCCTTCTATGAGGTCTTTCAGGTTAAGCCTGAAGAAACCGTGGGACAGCTTCTTTATGATCTGGGCAATAAACAGTGGGATATCCCAAGGCTTCGGGAACTGCTGGAGTCAATCCTTCCTCAACGGACTTCCTTTGACAACTATGAGGTCGAACACGATTTTGCCATCATCGGCAGGCGCGTCATGCTGCTGAATGCTCGACAGATTGAACGAAAGCGGGGCAAAGAGCGGATTATCCTCCTGGCCATCGAGGACATCACAGCGCGGAAGGAAATGGAAGAGGAGATCCATCATATCGCCTATCATGACCAGCTGACCGGTCTGCCAAACCGAATGCTTCTCCTCGACCATTTGAACCTGGCTATCAACCAGGCCGCCAGAAACCGGATGAAGGTATCCCTCATGATGCTCGACCTCGACAAGTTCAAAGAGGTCAATGATACCCTCGGTCATTACCTCGGCGATAAACTGCTGCAGGCGGTTGCAAAAAAATTGACGGAAATTCTCCGCAAAGGAGACACCGTGGCCCGCTTTGGCGGCGATGAATTCGTCCTCGTTCTTCCCGAGCAAAGAGACGAAAAGACCGCCCTGCATATTGCACGGAAGATTATCGATGCTTTTCGAAAACCCGTTGACCTGGAAGACCATTCATTAATCATCACCTGCAGCATCGGTATCTCACTTTATCCCGATCATGGCGCGGATATCGACACCATTCTGAAGAACGCCGATAGGGCCATGTATCAGGCCAAGCAAACGGGCCGGAACCAATACCAGCTCTACATGGGGGCAAAGGAATGCCGGCGGAAATTGAGCCCGCGATAAATCATCCCGGCATAAAATGCATCCTCACTCAAAGACTCGGCACACTGGCGATGCCGCCTGGAGTTCAGCCATGGAGACAAAAACGCTTTCCTCGGAACTGCTCCATAAGATGGACGCTTCCTGGCGCGCCGCCAACTATCTGTCGGTCGGCCAGATTTGCCTCTGCGACAATCCGCTTCGAAGCAACCGCTGGCGCTCGCCGGTGTTAACAGCCTGTTGAATAAGCCAGTTTTTTAGGACACTCGAACATGACCCTGCCGCAGACAAGGCCAGCTCTCCAAATGAATCGGAAAGCTATCAGAAGGCACTCTATATGAGATCGAGCACCGGTTCAGGCGGGTCAACGGGGAATACCGGTGGCTGCTCACCCGGGCCCTGCCCCTGCGCGGAGAGGACGGCCGGATCAGCAAATGGTTCGGTACCGACACTGACATCACCGAGCAGAAGATGACGGCAGAGAAGTTGCGGGCGAAGCTGGAGGAAAACGAATCTCAGCTGACGCAGTTGGATGCCACCAGATGACCGAAGGATTGGTGATCTTCGATCCCAATGGTCATTTTCTCAAGATGAATCTCGCTGCCTTGACGCTCCATGTCTTGCAGCGGCATCTGCACGAACTGACGGAGCTTTTCGAGTTTTTCGACCTTGACGGCAATCCCATCCCGGTGGAGATATGGCCCATCGGCCGCGTTTTGAATGGGGAAACCTTCAGGTCCTATGAAGTCCGTTTTCGGCGGCGGGATAAGGGCAAGACCTGGATCGGTTCTTACAGTGGCTCGCCGATCCGGGACCGGCAGGGGCGTGTACCCATGAATATCATAACAATTCGGGACATCACCGATCCTAAGCCTGATCGAGCCCAGGAGCAGTGTTCAGCTGAAAGCCACCTTCCCTGAATTTTCTCCATTTAGTCAATACCTGCAGCCACTCCCAAGGAATCTCCTCGAGATTTCGTCCGATTAGTCAATAACCCTATCCCGAGAAGTCGTGCCCCTCGCTGCTCTACTTCGCGGAAGATCCGGTGACTTCCGCCTTTTTCAGTGTGCTGTGCAGGACTCGGCCTAATTGTTCCAGGTTGTAAGGCTTGGGCAGCGAGGCGACAAAACCGTACTTTTGAAAATTTTCCACGACGGGCTCCTTGGCATAACCGCTGGAGACGATCGCTGTGACTGCCGGATCAAAATCTCTGAGATGCTTCAAGGTTTCCTGGCCACCTATGCCTTCCGGCACGACGAGGTCGAGAATGACCGCCGCAAATGGCTTCCCCTGTTCTTTTGCTATCCTGTAAAGCTCAACCGCCGTCCGGCCCTCGGGGGCCATCTCAGTTTCATAGCCCAGGAAGGCGAGTAATTCGCCGGCCACCTCCCTGACCGTCGGATTGTCATCCATGACCAGAATGCGGCCCCGGCCGGAAAGGACCTGTGCTTGAGTCTCCGGTTCTTCTATCTTTGCCGCCGCAGGCTGCGCGGCCGCCGCCGGCAGGAAGATGGCAAAGCTGGTGCCGCCGCCCGGCCGGGAGGCGTCGGTAAGCCGGCCGCCGAATTTTTCGACAATGGCGCGGGAGACCGCCAGCCCCAACCCGCTGCCGCCGGGCTTGGTTGAGAAATAGGGGTCAAAAATTCTGGAGCGGATTTCGGGCGAGATGCCGGGGCCGCGGTCCTCCACCGCGATCCGCACGTAATCGCCGGCGGCCAGCCCAGGCTGTTCGTCGCCGGCCAAGTGCAGATTTTCCGCCCTGACGGTGATGGTTCCCTCCTGCGGCATGGCCTGATCGGCATTGATGATCAGATTCTGCATGACTTGGCTGAACTGGACCCGATCCACCTCCACC
This sequence comes from Deltaproteobacteria bacterium, assembly GCA_037379765.1. Lineage (GTDB taxonomy): Bacteria > Desulfobacterota > Desulfobulbia > Desulfobulbales > UBA5123 > JAJYKH01. The sequence goes on along the minus strand of JARRJE010000068.1, from coordinate 11,388 downwards.
GGCCACAGGTCGTCCGCCAGGATCAACTCATGCCGGCACTGGGTGCTCTCGAACGGCAGTGCGACCGCCTCTCTGATCAGGAGAGCGGTGTCCCAGGCCTTTTTGCCGGCCACTCCGCGCCCGGAAAACATGAGCAGCTGCTGGACCAGGTCCCGGGCCCGCATCGCCGCCTGTTCGGCCCGGGCCATTTTCTCCCCCGGCGATTCACCCGTTTCTAGGTACACCCGCGCCAGCGAGATATTGCCCAGCATGGCGGTGAGCAGGTTGTTGAAGTCATGGGCGATGCCGCCGGCGAGCAGCTCCAGCGCTTCGAGCTTCTGGATACGGATCAGCTCTTTTTCTTTGTCCAGCCGCTTGCGCTCGGAGATGTCGAGCAGCGAGGTCCGGCATTCGATACTGCCGTCTGCGGCCCGGAACGGCACGCTTTCAAGGCGGGCGTGAAATATCTCGCCGGTTTTTTTCACCAGGCGCAGCTCGCAGGCGGCCCGCTGCTCTTCCCGTGCCACCTGAGCCGCTCTTGCAGACCCACCTCCCGGAGGTGACTGTAGAAGATCTCCCTATCTGCGGCGACGATATGGACCAGCAAAGGATGACCGGTGAGCCGGTCCCGCTCGGCGCCCAGCAGCGCGGCGGCGGTGAGGTTGGCTCGCAGGACACGCCCTTCGCGGTCCAGGCTGAGATATCCCACCGGCGCGAAATCGTAGAGATCGGCGTATTCGGCGCGGGAGCCGGCCAGCTCCGTCTGGATGCGGCGCAGCTCCTCGTTCTGCATCTCAAGCTCCACCTGATGGATCTGCAGCTCCTGCACCAGCGCGAGCAGCCGTTCATCATGGTCGCCACCCACCGGCAGGACCGCCCGCAGTTTTTCCTCGGCCCGACGGCGCAACTCCTGCCAGTATTCGGGGCTTACCTTGTCGTCAGTCATGTGTCTCTCCTGCTGCCAGTTCCAGTTTATCAGGAAAAAAGGCTTTATTGCTCTGCCCTGACGTCCGGAAGCTTGCCGGTCACATCCTCGATGGCCAGCAGAATAAGATCCACGCCCGCGCCGCTGCGTCTGATCCGCCGACCATTGAGCAGCATCCGCCGCTTGCCGATCTGGGAAAAATCGTGCTCCACCAGAAAATCATCGAAAAATTCCTTTCTGGGCAGAATATTCTCCACCAGCTCCCGCAGCCGGGGAATGTCCCACTGTCCCTCGCCCAGCTGGTAGAGCCTGCGGCCCACGGTCTCTTCTTCGCGCACCCGAAACTCCCGGTAAAAGGATGCATTGGCCGATTGGACCACCAGATCGGAGGTGAGCACCAGCAGCGGCTCCCGAACGGTATTGATGATGTCCTCGGCATAGGCGCGCGCCTCCCGAACCGCTGTCAGCTCCAGAAAGGTCTTTTTCAGGGCATCGATGTCGATGAACAGTAACACCGCTCCTTCGATGGCGTTCTTTGTCTTCCGGTAGGGCAGAATCCGCATGAGGTACCAGTGGCCGTCCGTGGTCTGGACCTCCTTTTCCTGGTGGCGGAGAGTGCGAATCACCCGTTCCGCTTCGGCGACCAGATCGATCTGCCGGAGATGGGAGAGGAGATCGGCCAGGGGCCGTCCGATATCGGAGTCGATCAGTCGGACAATGCGGTTGGCCCACGCGCTGAACCGCTTCACCCGCAGCTCGCTGTCCAGAAAGATGGTGGGGATCTCCAGGTTGTCGAGAAAGGTTTTCATGTCCTCGTAGCCCCGGGCCGCCTCCTCCACTTTGGCCTGCAGCTCGGAATTGAGGGTCACCAGCTCCTCGTTGACCGATTGCAGCTCCTCGCGCGAGCTTTCGAGCTCCTCGTTAGTGGACTGCAGCTCTTCGTTGGCGGACTGGTATTCCTCATTGGTGGACTGCAGTTCTTCGTCGGCTGATTCAAGCTCTTCGGACACCATCTGCAGGTTTTCCTGGGAGCGGGCGAGCTCCTGTTCCAGCTCCCGGATAACTTCCCTTGCTTCCTGGGCGGGGATGGTATCACCCTTCTGCTCTGCGGCAGGGGCCGGGGCGGGCTGCAGCTCTTCAAACATGACCAGCAGCAGGCCGGCCAGCTCTTCGGGTTTCGCCAAGGGGTGCACCCTGAGATTAATCTCCTGATGCTCGCCGTTGGTCCTGACCCGCAGATTGCGCCGCATCACCTCCTGCCCCTTGGAGACCGCCAGCCGGACGGCGGTGGGCAGCTCCAGCTCCAGCCCTTCCCGGGCCATCTTGAAGATGTTCCAGTTGGCCCGGCCCGCGGTCGGTTCGAGATACTTGCCGGTGCGGCCGTGAATGTACAGGACCTCGCCTTGGCGGTTGATTACCACCGCCGGCGGCGCGCAGAAGCCGAGCAGAACCTCGTTGATCGATGCCCCTAAATCATGTCGATCCCTTTCCTTCTGCATGGCAGCGGCTTTTCCTGTCTGGTCATGG
>JARRJE010000068.1:0-8947 GCA_037379765.1 Deltaproteobacteria bacterium | reverse complement strand
CCGAGGGATTCGGACGAGCCCAGAAACAGCAGCCCCGCCGGCAGCAGGCTGAAATGCAATAGAGAAAGAAGTTTTTTCTGCAGCTCCGGCTCCAGATAAATGAGCAGATTCCGGCAGCAGACCAGATCCAGCTTGGTGAAGGGAGGATCCCGGAGGGCGTTCTGCTCGGCGAAAACCACCATCTCGCGCACCTCTTTTCTGACCAGTAGATTACTGCTGTCGCGCACGAAGAAACGGTTGAGCCGTTCCTCGCTCAGATCCGCCGCGATGCCTTGCGGATAGCGGCCGGTCCGGGCCAGCGCGATGGCCTCGGCATCGATGTCGGTGGCAAAAATCTGGGTTTTCACCTCCCGGTGCAGCTCAGCGAGGCACTCGCGCAGGATGATGGCCACCGAATAGGCCTCTTCGCCGCTGGCGCAGCCCACTACCCATACCCGGACCTGGTCTCCCGCCGCCTTGTCGGCCAGCAACGGCTTCACCCCCTTTTCTTTGAGCAAGGCGAACGCTTCCGGGTCCCGGAAGAAACTGGTGACCCCGATGAGCAGCTCCTTGAAAAGCACGCGGACCTCGCGGGGATTAGCCTCCAGAAAACGCAGGTACTCCTCGCCGGTGGCGATGGCATGCACGATCTGCCGGCGTCTGATCCGCCGCAGCACCGTGCTCGCCTTGTAGCCGGAGAAATCATGGCCCGTTCCCTTGCGCAGCAGAAAGAAGACCTTGTGCAGGATGGCCTGTTCATCCGCGGGCAGGGGCGGCTGCGGGATTTTTCTCTTCCCTTCCGAGTTGGAAATGTAGTTAAGCAGCTGTTCCGGCATCCTGGCCGGAGGCAGGACAAAATCGGCCAGCCCGGTCTGGATGGCCCGCTCCGGCATGCCAGCGCTCTGGGCGCTTCCGGGCTCCTGGACCATGATCATGCCCAGCTCGCCCTTGATGGCGCGCACCCCCAAGCTGCCATCCGAGCCCATGCCGGAAAGAATGATACCGATGGCCCGCTCCTTCCGGTCGGCGGCCAGTGATTGAAAAAAGATGTCGATGGGGGTATGCACCCCCTTGGCGCTGCTCGGGTGAAGCAACTGAAAGGCGTCGTTGTAAAGGTGCAGATCCTTGCCCGGCGGGATGATGTAAATGTGATCGCCCAGGAGCGGCTCCCCGTCCTCCGCCTCCTTGACCGCCATGGCCGTGTGCCTGCCCAGGAGCTCGGCAAGCATGCTTTTCTGTCTGGCCTCCAGATGGCTGACCACCACGAAGGCCAGGCCGCTTCCACCGGGCATGGCATCAAAAAATTGGGTGAGGGCCTCCAGGCCGCCGGCCGAAGAGCCGATCCCTACCACAAAGGAAGGTGAAGCGGCCATCGGGGATTGGTTGCGCCGCTCGGGTTTGCGGGATTGTGTCGACGCCGGCGCCGTTTTCTTCTTGCGGGGCTCTTTTTCCCTGTCTGCTGGCTTGCCGCCGCTGCCGGCCATGGGCATGTCCTTACTGCATTGTTAATTCTGATAATTGCATGAACAGGCATATTACCAGCAGGCACGGTTAAGAACAATGCCCATGAGCCTTGTTCCTATCGTAGCAAGAAGACGGAAGGGAGGAAGGCCTGAGGTGCGGGCCGGCTTGGTGGCGGCAACCGTTCGTTTGTAAGCGATCACATGGCGGAGTGGCGGATGGGACGCCCTTCACATTTAAACATTCAGTTTCTCTTTTCAGTATAGCATACACCCACCCCTGTGGCCCGATTCACTTGAGCGGTGTAGCTTTCCCGCTGTTTGCTTCTGATCATGAGCAGCAAACCTGCATCCCATCGTGGCTTTCTGAGCTGCCGCGGCCACCATTGCCAAATCTATACCCGCGGCTCCGACCACCTTGGCTTCAGGTTTCCCCACAGATGCCCCTCCGATGTGTGCTATCCTGTTTTAGAATTCCCACGAGGAATCATGGATTGGTTTTCTACCTCGAATCGAACATAAGCCGATACCACCACCATGGACATCAGCCAATGGTGCACAAGAGAATAGCGAAACACAGGAAAAACAGCGAACAACATGATCATAAACCGGCGTCTCTCTGGCATGCTGAAAAAGCTCGAGATGTCATATCCTTTATCGGAAGCAGAGAACGGGGGCTGACCGAGGATGAAGTTCGGCAACGACTGGAGCTGCATGGCCCGAACCGGCTGCCGCAGCCAAGAAGGCGTGGGCGGTTGGTGCGGCTTCTGTATCAGTTTCACAACCTGTTCATTTACGTTTTGCTGGCTGCCGCTCTCATTACCGGATTGCTTAGCCATTGGCTCGACTTGAGCGTCATTCTGGCCGTGGTGGCGATCAATGCCCTGATCGGTTTCATTCAGGAAGGCAAAGCGGAGAAGGCTCTGGAGTCCATCCGCTCCATGCTCTCCCTGCACGCGAGCGTGCTGCGGCAAGGCAGACAGACGACGGTGCCGGCCGCAGAACTGGTCCCCGGCGATATGGTGTTCGTCCCGTCCAATCAGGGGACAAAGTGCCGGCCGATCTGCGGCTCTTGCGGGTGAAAGAACTTCGGGTCGATGAAAAAAGAAGAGCGGCTCCGCACCGATGTCATCCCTTTCGAATCGGAGCACCGGTTCATGGCTACTCTGCGGGACTGCGAAAAATATACTAGCTATTAATTCCCCTCCGAAACTGAAGAGGGCCTTCAAATGAAAATATGGGTAGACGCCGATGCATGCCCGGCAGTGATCAAGGATATCCTGTTTCGGGCGGCAGAGCGGCTTGGGGTGCCGCTGACGCTTGTCGCCAATCACCCTTGCGGATCCCGTCCGCTCAGAACGTCGACTTTCTTCAGGTGGCCTCCGGCCTTGATGCCGCCGATCATGAGATCGAGCAGAGGCTTGGCGCCGGGGACCTTGTTATCACCGGTGATATTCCACTGGCGGCGGCGGTGGTTGAAAAAGGAGGGTATGCCCTCAATCCTCGCGGCGAGCTTTACACGGCTAACAACGTGAGAGATCGTCTCAACTTGAGAGATTTCATGGATTTTTTGCGAGGCAGCGGCATTGACACGGGCGGGCCGCCGGCTCTCGGCCAAGGTGATCGGCAATCCTTTGCCAACAACCTCGATAATTTTTTAATTAAGTTTGCGAGAAAAAATTAGGGGAATGAAGTAGAGTCATATCTTACAATTTGCCCCCTGAATCTGAGGGGCAGCAGCGCATGGATCCGCGAGCCACGGGGGTGATCTCCGTGGTTTTTTGTTTTTCAAGCCCTGCCGCCGTCGGCAAGACAAGACCTTACAGGTAAACAGACAATGATCAATGCATCGAACGTCGCCCTCGCTTACGGCAAGAGGGTTATTTTTCAGGACGTCAATATCAAGTTCACTCCTGGCAACTGTTACGGCCTCATCGGCGCCAACGGCGCCGGCAAATCCACCTTTCTCAAAATTCTGGCTGGGGAAATGGAGCCGGATCGGGGGGAAATCACCGTCGGGGCCGGCGAGCGGATTGCGATGCTGCGGCAGGACCACTTCGCTTTTGATGAGGAAACGGTTTTTCATACCATCATCATGGGGCATCCCCGTCTTCATCGGCTGCTGGTCGAGCGGGAGGCGCTCTACGCCAAAACCGACCTCTCGGAGGCGGACGGCCTGCGCTGCGGGGAGATCGAGGGCGAATTCGCCGAAATGAACGGCTATGAGGCCGAATCCGAAATCGCGGTCCTGCTCAACGGCCTCGGCATTCCCGAAGAACTGCGCGGGAAGAAGATGAAGGAGCTCGACGGCGGGGATAAGGTGCGGGTGCTGCTCGCGCAGGCCCTATTCGGCAATCCTGACATTCTGCTGCTTGACGAACCGACCAACCATCTGGATCTGCAGTCGATCTCCTGGCTGGAGAGCTTTCTTTCCCGTTTTGAGAACACGACCATCATCGTTTCTCACGACCGGCACTTCCTGAACCAGGTGTGCACCCATATGGCGGATATCGATTTCAGCCGCATCCAGGTCTACGTTGGCAACTATGATTTCTGGTACCAGGCGAGCCAGCTGCACTTCAAGCAAAAGCAGAACGAAAACAAGAAGGCCGCCGCCAGGGCCGACGAGCTCAAGGAATTCATCCAGCGCTTCAGCTCGAACGCCTCTAAGGCGAAACAGGCCACCTCCCGGAAAAAACTGCTTGAAAAACTCACCACCGAGGACATGCCGATCTCGTCACGGAAATATCCCTATGTGGTGTTCAAGCCCGAGCGGCCCTGCGGCGATATCATCCTGGAGGTCAAAAACCTCTGCAAGGAGATGGACGGGGTCGCGGCTCTCGACAATTTCAGCCTCACGGTGAACAAGGGAGATAAAATCGCTTTTGTCGGCGCCGACGGCTTGGCCAGGACCACCCTGTTTCAGATCCTGACCGGGGAAACGGTTCCAGACAGCGGCAGCTTCCGCTGGGGCCAGACGATTTCCACCGCCTATTTCCCTAAAGAGAGCAGCGCCTACTTTGCTCATGACCTGAATCTGATCGAATGGCTCCGCCAGTTTGCGCCACCCACAGAGGGGGAAAGCTTCTCCCGCGGCTTTCTCGGCCGGATGCTCTTCTCCGGCGAAGAGGCGCTGAAAAAGGTCGGCGTCCTTTCCGGCGGTGAACGGGTCCGCTGCATGCTGGCGCGGATGATGCTGGCCGATGCCAACACCCTCATCCTCGATGAGCCGACCAACCACCTGGATCTCGAATCTATCACGGCCCTCAACAACGGGCTCATCGCCTTCCCGGAGGTCGTCCTCTTCGCCTCCCATGACCATGAGTTCGTCTCCACGGTGGCGAACCGGATCATCGAGATTACCCCGGCCGGGATCATCGACCGGATGATGAATTTCGACGACTACCTGGAAGACCTCGAAGTGACGCGACTCCGGGGCGAGCTCTGCCAGGAGATGGCAAGCTGAATTGCAAGCGGTCTCATGCACCTCATCTTCGCACGGTCGTTCCCGCCCGCATAGTTGGACTATAGCGGACAGTCACGCTTGCGCGAAAGCTGCACTGGGACCGCTTACCAATTTTTTCCGAAGAGTCAGAGGAACGGACCCATCCAGGATTACGAGATCCGGAACGCGTGGCCTTTCTTTTCTTCCTTCTTGGCTCTTTTGGCGGCCTTTTTCTCCTTCATGGTCTTGGCCGGTTCCTTCTTGGCTGTTTTCTTGCTGCCCGTGCCTTTGCTCATGTTTCTTTCACCTCGAGGCGGAGAATTGAACTCGCGAATTCATGGTTATACTTATCTGTTATCCGTCAATCCCTTCGGTATGTCCAGCACATTGGTTGCCACAGCATGGGGGAGAGGATCGGATCGCCGCGGGGCAAACCTGCTTTGGCAGAGGGCGAGGTGTGTGAAGGACAATATGAGATTCCTTGACTCGTTGAAAAAAACAAAATTAATTGATATTTGGGGGTATGCGCCATCTTGTCTTTAGTATTTATTTTCAAAATTCGAGTAGTTGCATAAATAATTATAAGGATCTCCGGCCATGAACGGCAGGATCCCGGAAGTGGATCGGACAACCTGCATCGGCTGCGGACTCTGCACCGAGATCGCGCCCCACACCTTCGCGCTGGACGTGGAGCGCCTGGCGCTGGTGGTCAATCCGGGCGGCGACTCCGAGGAGAGCATTCAAGCGGCCATCGACGACTGCCCGGTGGCCGCTATTTCCTGGCAGGACTGAGCGACCTTCCATGCCCATTTCCGGAAAACCGGAATTTCTTCGCCCCTTCGCCATCGGCTTCCCCGCCCCTTGGCCCCTTCCTAAGCCTGAAACAACGTTGTTTAGAATCTGATGCCGGTTCCTTTCCTTTCGGCCCCCCAGGGTAAAAACTTTTTAGTTTTACAAAGCTGCTCTCATGATGCCGGCCAAGATGGCCCCCTGTCGAATCCCTGCCGTTTGGCGCCGAAGGTCCCCGTCGCATCGATTTCCACTGCCGCTGGTCTCGATTTTGCAGGCACTCTCCTCGAAAATTCCGGCCATGGTGCAATCCACTCATAAAAGGAGGAAGTGAAAAATGAAGAACCTTTGGGCTTTGATTCTGGTTAGCAGTATGATTCTGGCTGGCTGTGCCACGAAACAAGTGGCAAACGACAACGCGGTCGAAGAGGCTGCACCTGTCGCCGAACAGACCGCCCCGGTCGAGGTCGAACAAGAACCCGCGCCCGAGCCGCCCGCCCCCGTCGCCGAGGAGCCGGCTCCCGCGGTAAAGCGTGCCGCAGAAAAAATATTTTTTGCCTTTGACTCTTACAATCTCACCCCTTCCAGCCAGGAGGCACTGGAGGCCAATGTCGAATGGCTGCAGTCTCAGCCGGAGACCCGCATCCTCATCGAAGGGCACGCCGATGAGCGCGGCTCCGAGAAATACAATCTGGCCTTGGGTGAAAAACGGGCCAAGGCCGCACGAAATTACCTCGTGGCTCACGGGATCTCTCCAGACCGAATCTCCGTGGTCAGCTACGGGGAACAGGGGGCAAACCACGGGGTGGCGAGTGAAACCGTCTGGGCCACGGTTCCTACCGACGTCTATCTTGCGGGGTCGGGTACCAGCTCCCAAGGCAGCGGCACATCCCCGGGCCGATGGCGACGGGGGGAGGTTGCTCGCCATCGGCCCTGCGGGAAGGGAGGGTTAGGCCCCCTCTTTGCCGATCTTTCGATTTCCTTTGCTCGGGCAGCCGTTCATCCAGGTAAAAGGCAAGCCGGCCAAACGTTCAAAAAAAGCGCCCACCGGGGCTTCATGCGGAGAGGGGAGAAAAAGCCCGGGCGGGCTGGGGAAGCCGTGACCGCTTGCCCAGACGTGAAAACACATCTGAGAGCGGCCCTCGCGGCTGATGTTTAGAGCAAGGAGAATGCCACCGCCCACCTCGGGCGGGGCGATCGTTGATTTATGAAGGATGAGAAGAATGATGATCCCTTGCCGGCTTCCCCGAAGAAGCGGCGGCATGAAGGCTTTTCTCTTCAGCAGGAATCCGATACGCAGATGGAAAAATGAAAATTATTACTTATAATCAGTAGCTTGGATTTAAAAATAACCACTGTATGGATTTTCTTACTGCCATGCATTGATTTCCTCCAATTTTTGGAAGGAAAGCCTGCCGATTGAAGCAAGCTCCGTTTTCTTTATGACACTTTGGGAAAGCGGCAGCGGTTTCCGGAAACGGAGGAAGGCACCGCCTTCGATTTGTACTTTGCAGCCAAGCAAGAAAAAAAGAGCACCCGTAACACGCATCCGCCTCCTGCGGATTCCCTGCACACTGGTAGCCCGGACAGCGCGAACTCCTTTTTCAGCAGTTTCTGAGGTCCGCCCTGCGCGCCTATGGATCCAATTCAAATCTGCGCCCCGCCCCGGCCTTCCCATCCTTTACCAGGCTAAAATTTTTCATCCGGTAGTGAATTTTTTTGGCGATTCGCCGGAGATAAAGATTGCAATCAGGGGAAAATTTGACCCTCGCGATTGGATTTTATCGAGTGAGAACCGACCGGCCAACGAATCGGAAAGACGGAGGACGCGCGAATTTCGGAGGACTGGCGAAGAACCAAGGATCTCGTCCCGGCAGACGCTACGAACCAGGACTTCAAGTGGGCCCATTTTTTGCAGATTTCAAAGCCATCATTTTCCACCAATTCTTAATCACAGGAGGAATATCATGCCTTTGAAGAAACTGCTCTGCGCTTTGGGCCTGGTCCTGCTCACGGCCGGTGTGGCGCACGCTGAGTTGAGCGTATACATCCAGAGCTTGAACGTCAGTGCCGAGGCAAACATCGGAGACTTCAGAAGCCAGCTCGGGGTCCAATACGGTGTCTCAGGGCCTTCCCTGGACCTTGTTTTCCGATCTGTGGACAGCCCTGCCGATGCCGCCGTCGTTCTGTGGCTGGGGCAGCACAGCAGGAAGCCGGTCAGAACGGTGTTGAAGGCTTATCGGTCCCGGAAGAAGCACGGGTGGGGCGCCGTAGCCAAGAGCCTGGGGATCAAACCAGGGTCTGCTGATTTCCATGCGCTCAAGTCCGGGAATCTGGGATGGCATCCGAATAGAGACCACCATACCAGGATGAGCGAAGCGAAAGGGAGGGGCGGGGGAAAAGGCCATCATCACGGAGGAAGAGGGAGAAGATAAGAGAGAGAGAAAGAGAGAGAAAGAGAGAAAGAAGGCAAGCGGAAAAAAAGCCGGGGGTTTTACCCCGGCTTTTTTTCTTGCCTCTATATATTGGACGGAGATCCTTACCGAACCTGAGGCTCATGCCCGATGTCGTAAAGGAGACCCTCTCCGCAAAGGTTGACCATTAAGGATGCCTTAAAAGTTTTCCAGGGAGGCCAACCGGCATTACCGACTGGCCCCCGCTTTATCTCCAGGGCAATTTGCAGCAGCCGCCATCCCGGGGCCGATGGCGACGAGGTAGGGAGGAGACTGCCTCGCCATCGGCCTTGCGGGACAGGGAGTTAGGCTCCCTCTTTACCGATCTGCTCGATTTCCTTTCTCAGCTCCTGGTCGACGGCAATCTGCCGGGTGATCTTATTGTAGGTGGGGACATCGAGGCCCTGCTTTTCGATGATGCCGGCCATTTTTCGGTTCGCCTCCTGCCGCATTTCCCTGGCTTTCGCCTGATCCTGCTGGGCCTTCAGTTTCTGGGCAAGCTCGTCCTGGATCTTCCCGACCTCCGCCGAGACCGCTGCATATTTTTCCAAGGTCTGATGATCGAATTTCTGAGCCACTGCCTGCTGGGTACCCTGGTCCTGCTGGGGCTCGGCCTGGGCCATACCCGGGCCGGCGCTCAGGAGCAAGATTGCGGCGAGGGCAGGGATCACATGCCTGGTTTGGTTTTTCATGCTGCTCTCCTTTGGTAGAATTGTCCAAGTTCAGCCGTTTTCGGCGTTGTTTCTGTGTTGGATTGGTAATTTCCGCCGACGCTGTGAAACGCTGGCAGGAAGCGATCACCGGGACCTCACGCAGGAGAG
>JARRJE010000067.1:0-7571 GCA_037379765.1 Deltaproteobacteria bacterium | reverse complement strand
TCCCGATGGTAGTCGATCAGGGGACGGTAATCCATCCGGTAGACATGATCGCCGGAAACGATCAGCACTTCCCGGGGCTGATGGAACTGGAGAAAGTCGAGGTTCTGATAAACGGCGTCGGCTGAGCCGCGGTACCAGGCATTGGGGCCGTATCCCTTGGACGGCGGCAGGATGGAAACGCCGCGGAAGCGCCCCACCATGTCCCAGGCCGCGCCGGACCCGATATGGTTGATGAGAGAAAAGCTCCGGTATTGGGCCAGAATCGCCACCCGCTCCAAGCCGGAGTTCATGAGGTTGCTCAAGGGGAAATCGATGACCCGGGCGAAGCCGCCGAACGGCACCGCCGATTTGGGCCGATAGCGGGTGAGGACATTGAGCTCGTCCACCCGGCCGCCGGCCAGCACCATGGCAAGGGTTTTCGGTTTGAGCCGTTCCATAGAGGCCGAATCAGGAGAGAATGAAACCAAAAAATCACAGAGGCAGACACCCGCTCTTGATCTTGCGCCGATCTAAAAGCGCTCAAGGTGTCGTGAGCAGAGCGAACAGCTACGTCTGGTATGCTTCGTCACTCTGATCGCGGGCAGATGCGGTGCCTGTGATCGCTTCCCGGTGGAAATCGTCACGGCCGGGCGGCCAGGAGGATCCGGGGACAAGATTTTCCCCATTATAGTAGCCAATGAGCGCGGCTCCCGTCAAAGAATTACATGTGACGGGTGATCAATTTTTTCAAGGTGTTGGTCGAGAAATCAGAGCCGTCGAAGGCAAGGTGCTTCAGCGGAACCTCGGCCCGGGCCGCCTCCCGGTGGCCGCCGGCCGAACCCGAGTCGGCAAAGATCTTCTCCGCGAGCTTGCCGGCGTTTTTCTTGTAGCCGTCGCAGCGAAAGATCACCACCAGCCGTTCGCCATGGATCCCTGAAACGAACACCCAGGCGAGGCTGTGCACTTTGTTGAGGAAGTCGGCGATCATGACCAGAATATCAGGGTTGCGGACCCGCCCGACATGAGCGTAAAGGCGGTGGTTGCTGCTCACCTTCATTTCGGTGAGCGCGGTGCGGAAATAATTGAGCTCGGAAAGGCGGAGCTCGGAGAGTTCTATCTTGCGGACCAGGTTCTGGTTGGCGATGTTAAAGAGATAACGGAACTGAATGGCATCCGACAGGTTGGCCCGTTTCTCGAAATTGTGGGTATCGACCTTGATCGCGTAAAAGAGGGCGGTGGCCAGGGCAACGGACGGCTTGATCTCTGCCGCCCGCAGGTATTCGACCAGCATGGTGGCGGAAGCGCCGTAATCGGGGCGGATGTCGATGTAGGATGCCTCCCAGCCGGTGGTCACCGGATGATGATCGATCACCGCATCAAAGCCGATGTTTTCGAAGCTGGGATGATGGAGAGGCTGGGAGTCGATGAGGATCTTTTTCGTGTAATCCTTGACCTTGAGGTTGTTGAGACGCTCGGCCGGGATCTTGAGCAACTCGAGCATGACGATATTGCTCAGGCGCCGGATCTCGTTGGGATAGCCGATGACCACATTCTTGACCCGATAGCGGAGCAGCTTCTTGACCGCAAGGGCACCGGCCAGGGCATCGGGATCGGCGTTGATGACGATCAAGACATCGTCGTCCTTTTCGAAATTCTGCCAGAATTCCTGCAGCCGCTCTTTGGCCGTTTTCTTCAATGAATTTCGAAGACGTATGCGGGCCTCCGAGTTGCGGGAACCTCTCACGATACCTACCCCCTCTTCTCCGGCCGTACCGGTTGGAAGCAGCCTTTCCCGTGGGATCGACTCAAAAAGAGCAAATTTACCACACCCGAATTCTAACTGGCAAGCAGGGTTTACCCCTCAAAGACCGGAACCGACGGAAACAGGCGGGGATCGGTGTGAGGGATGAATCGGGAGCCAGAGAAACGGATCATGAATTCCTGGTTGACGTTGAGCTCGATGTAGGTAATTCGCCGGGTCACCGCTAGGCAGCGCTCCCGAGCCCGACGGTCAACCAGCACCTTCTCGGCGCCGGCAAGGGAGCTGTTGCCCACGGGCTGGTAAACTTCGAGCGGCAGGTCCGGCAGCATGCCGAGAATGATCGCCTGGCGCGGGGCGATGTGGCGGCCGAACGCTCCGGCGACGTAAATCCGGCACAAATCGGTGAACTCCACCCCCACATGTCCCACCAGCGTGGTAAGGATGGCGTACATGGCGGCCTTGGAGCGCATGAGGGCATCGAGGTCGGTCTGGTGGAGGATGACCGGCCGGCCGTCGGCGGCAACCTCCGGTTCCGCGACGATATACGCCAACCCTTCGGGGGTTTCAAGCAGGCGGCCGCCAAGCCGCTCCCTGCGAAATTTTCCCCGGAGGTCGATGACCCGGGCGAGATAGAGGCCGGCCACCAGGTCGATCATTCCGGAACCGCAGATGCCCCGGGGAGGAGCGCCGCCGATGGTGGTCCAGGACGGCTCATCCGTGGCGGGGTCGATGGTCACATGTTCGATGGCACCGGGGCCGGCCTGCATACCCATGCGGGCGACGCCTCCCTCCAGGGCCGGACCGGCCGCGCCGGCGCAGGCGATGAGCCATTCTCGATTGCCCACCACCACCTCGGCATTGGTGCCCACATCGATCAGCATGGAGGTCTCCTCCTGCTCGTCAAGACCGGTGGCGACAATGCCGGAAATGAGGTCACCACCGAAATAACTGCCGACGCCGGGCATGAACCAGACCACCGCCGCCGGATGGAGCTCGAGGTCCAGCTCGGCCGCCCGGCAAGACGGGGGAGCGTTGATCAAAGGAATATATGGCTCCCGAATCAAGTGGAAGGGGTCGAGCTTCAGGAAGAGATGAACCATGGCCGTATTGCCGGAGACGCTCAATGCCCTGATGTCGCCGGCGGCCAGGCCGGCCTCCTTCGCCAGCTCCGCGGCAAGACGGTCGATGGAGCCGATCACGTCCCGGTGCAGAGTTTCGAGCCCCCCCTTGTCGGCGGCATAGTGGATTCGGGAAAGGATATCCGCCCCGTGACGCCCTTGGGTATTCTCCCTGTGCCCCCGGGCGAGGATGGTGCCGGAAAGGCCGTCCACCAGACTCGCTTCGAGATGGGTTGTCCCCAGGTCAAGGGCCATGAGGGGCAGCACCGCCGGAGACACCGGCAGAAAATCCACCAGCTCCGGCCCGGAGGCCAAATCGTTGACCACCGCCATTCCCTTGAAGCCGGCCCGACGGAACCGGGCAGCCACCGACCCCACCAGCGGAAACGGCACCCGGACCCGGTCGGTGAGCTCCGAAGCCAGGGCCCGGAGCAGCCGGTCGAGATCGCCGGTGTTGTCTTGGAGGCTGGGCAGCGGCGCCTCGATGGCGATGAGGCGCACCAGCGGCTCAAAATTTGTCGGCCTCGCAAGGCGCTCCACCGACGGGCCACCTTGTGTAACTTGTTGTTTCATCGTTCCCGCCCGTTGGGATTTGGTGCTTCTTGCAAGATCGTCAAGATTTGACAAACGGTTCACCATGCTGTATGGACGACTCTTGCTGCCCTTCGGCGGATTTCAATGTCTCCCTTTTCCAGCCGTTCGAACCGGGTGACTATAGCAAAATTCAACGTTGATGGCAAACGCAGGACAGGGAAATAACCGGTGCTCCATGCCCCAGCCTATGCTATATTGGAGTGCTCCACGTCATAACACCATCCGCCATGCCCCTTCTCCTTTATATCTATCTGGCCACCGAGATCCTCGCTCCGTTTCTGGCCGCGCTGGTGATCCTCAACGCCATTCTTTTCCTGGGCAAGCTGGTTCCCATGCTCCAGGGCATTTTCAGCCTGGGCATCGGCGGCGCCGCCTTCATCCGCCTATTGGCTTACATGTCGCCGAAACTGCTTCTTTTTTCCATTCCCATGGCGAGCATGATGGGGGTGATCATAAGCTTTACCCGCCTGACCAGCGATAACGAGATCATCGCCTTGAAATCGGCCGGCATCAGCCTTTACCGCATGCTGCCGCCGGTGATCGTCGTTGCCCTGGCGACCTCCACCCTCACCGGGCTCGCCTCTACCCGATTTATCCCGAGCGGCACCGTAGCCATGAAAAAACTTCTTTTCCAGGTGGCCAAGGAGAAGATCGACAAAGGGCTTCGGGAAAAACAGTTCAGCCAAAGCCTGTCTGACGTGGTCCTTTATGCCGATCACGTCGATCCGGCAACAAACGATTGGGAAGGGATCTATATTTCCGACTTGCGTGACCGAAAGACGCCGCTGACCGTAGTCGCCCGCAAAGGCAAGCTCCAGGCGAACCCTGCCCGGATGCAGATCACTCTCGAGCTCACCGACGGCACCATGCATCGTGCGATTGACGACGTCACCCAGACCATACGCTTCAACCATTACGAGCTCAATGTGCCGGTGCAAACCCCACATTCAGTGCTTGGGGAATCGGCAGGCGGCCCGGATAAGGGCAGCATGACTCAGCACGAGTTGCTGGCGCGTGCCGCCGAGCTCGGCACCGATAATTCTCGAGGGGCCAGCATGCTGATCGAGTTCCATAAGCGGCTGGTGCTGCCGGCGGGCTGCTTCCTGCTCACCCTCCTCGGCCTGCCCCTGGCCCTTACCGATCGGCCGGGGCAACGGCCCTTTGGGCTGCCCCTCGGATTGGGGCTTTTCATCCTTTACTACGTTCTGATTACCGGCGCCAAGGCCTTGAGCGAAAACAACGTTTTGCCGGTGGGACCCACCATGTGGGCTCCGAACCTTCTCTTCGGTGGTTTGATGTTGATCATGATGCATCGCGCCGCCCGGGAAAAGAACAGCGGCCTGGCAGAATCTGTTTTTGATCGATTGGGACGACTGGGCACCCGCCTGCCATTCATCCGAGGAAAGGGCCGGTGAAACTTCTCGACCGCTATTTGCTCGGCCAGTTCTTCCGCAATCTTCTGCTGGTGCTTTGCTCTCTGATTGCCATCTATCTGCTGGTCGACTTCTTCGAGCGAATCGACGACTTTCTCGAGCACCACATGTCTATGGGACTGGCAGTGAAATATTTCCTGCTCAAGATCCCCTTGATCATCGATCAGATCATGCCGGTATGTATCCTGCTCGCCGGGGTTCTCACCCTGGGCCTGCTCAATCAAAGCCGGGAAACGATAGCCCTCAAGGCAGGCGGCATCAGTACTCTGCGGATTATCCGTCCCCTGGCCCTGGGCGCTGTTCTGTCCACTCTGACCCTTCTCATCTTCAATCAGTGGGTGCTGCCGCCCAGCTTGGCGGTGACCGACCACATCTGGTACGAGCAGGTCCAGAAGCGCGTCCCCCGGGGCATCGACCGCGACGGCCGCATCTATTACTCCGGCACTAAAGGCATATACTGCTTCGTTCGCCCCGATCCTCGACAAAACCGATTCACCGATTTCTCTTACCTGGTTTGGAATAAAAATTACGATGTGGAGCTGCTGCTCACCGCCCGGACCGCGGAATGGCGGGCGGGAAAATGGACGTTCCGCAACGGTCAGCTCAAAAGGAAAAATGACGACGATTACTCGGTAGAGCTTTTTCGAAAAATTTCTTTTCCGCTTCCGGAAAAACCGGCTAATTTCTTTCTGCCGCCATACAAGAAGGCGGAAGTCTCCCTTTCCCAACTGTTCGCCAAGGCGCGCCGGACGGGGTTTGCCGAAGACGGCGAGGCCTGGATTGAATTCAATCGCCGTCTCTCCTACCTGTTCCTGGGGCTTCCCCTGTTTCTCATCGGCTTGCCGGGTCTGCTCGTCTTTCAACAGAAAAGAAGCCGGGAGCTGACTTTAGCCATACCTGTCAGCTGCGGCATTGCCTTCGCCGCCTGGGGGTGGTGGAGCGCCATGCAGTCCCTGGCGGCCTCGGACTATCTCAATCCGGTGGCTGCCTCCTGGTGCATTCATCTTGTGGTCGGCACCGCCGGCATGATCATGCTGGTCAAACAGAATCGTTGATCCATGGAAAAGATCGACTTCCATACCCGGGCAGCCTCCGACTGGCGGCTGCCCGATCCCTTGCGGCAGGTTGGGATCGTGGGTATCCCGCCCCTGGCGGTGATCCGTCACCTCAATGAGCGGCAAGTGGTGATTCACGATCTGGACGCTCTGCTGCTCAAAACGGATCTCGAGGAATCGGTCGCTTATCTGCCCAGGGTCTTCTGCGCCATCCTCCGGACGGTGCTGCTCAATGCCTTGAACCTGGAGCTCGATGCCGTCTATCTCGACGTGGGTCCGGGCAAGTGCGACGGGGCTTTCCATGTAGCTGCCGTTCTGGAGGAGACTCTCAGGATCCCGGTGGTCCGAACGGTCAACTGTGATTCCCAAGGGTTCGGTACTCCGATCAGCACAAGCCGTTTGCCTCTGCTCGAGAAATTTCGGCGGATCACCGAAGGGGTCAAGCTGACCGTACCGGAACCGCCTCCTCCGCCCTGCCCTCCCACCGCAGGCTTCTGGGGAGTGCCGCCGCGGGATTTCTCCCTTCTCGCTCTCTTCCCTGAGACCACCCATGTTTACGGCTGGACCCGGTGCATGGAGAACAAAACTCCAGCCGATGCCGAGCTGGAGGCCTATTGCAACCCCGAGGTGCCCACGGTTTTTTTCACCCAATCCTTCTGCGCCAAGGCTGCTCTCGGCCGTTTGCTCGCCAGCCGGCATCCCCGCGCTCTGTACCTTGACGTAGATGTGCACGCCGGCAGCAGCGCCAAGGCAAAGATCGAGGCTTTTCTCGAGCTTTCGGGAGGGCGAGCATGATGTTTGGCGATTTCGGCACCTCCTACTGCAAGCTCTGGGAACCGGCAGCAGGGCCGCCGCAGGTGACGGCCACCAAGGATCTCGGCGCCGGGGTGCAAGTGGCTTGGGCCACCGGCCACAACGGTAGGCGGTTCGGGGCGCATTACGTCAACGAGCTCATCGCCCTGGCCCGGGGCGGCGAGCGTCTGATTGCCGAGCCGAGCTACGTGCTCCTCGACTGCGGCAGCCGGGATATCAAATTCATTCGTGTTGAAAAAGGCGTCCTGGCAGACATGGGCTGGAATGCCGAGTGCGGTGCCTCCATGGGGTTCACCATCGAGCTGCTGGCCCGCTATTACGATCTTGACTACCGACAGCTCACAGTGCCGGAACGGACCTTTTCGGTGACCTGCGGAGTCCTGGGAATGAGCCGCATCTTCGATGCGGTAGTTGCCGGGTTACCGGTGGCCGAGGCGGTGGCCCGCTTCGTCAAGGGAATCGCCCTCAATGCCTATCGCTTCGCCGGCTCGCCCGCCAGGCTCTATCTTTCCGGCGGACTGAGCGACAACCCTCTGTTCGTGGGCAGCTTTCCCTGTGAGATTATCCCCTTGGGACGCTTCGTACTCTTGGAAGGCCTGGCCGCTGCGGCTGAGGAATACATCGAAGGTGCGGCCGAACTGCGTGCCGGGGGCGGAGAGTGAACGATAACGGCCCGATCCGGACCGGACCGAGCTGTTTCAGTTGTGTCTATTTCTACATTACCCACGAATCGGCCCACCCATACGGCTGCCGGACCATGGGCTTCAAATCCGCGCAGCTGCCCCCCATAGCGGTCCATACCAGTTCCGGCCTGGCC
>JARRJE010000066.1:10965-13214 GCA_037379765.1 Deltaproteobacteria bacterium | reverse complement strand
GCAATAGACATGAAAAAACCCGCAATCCCTTTCGGGAAGCGGGTTTTTGGACGATACCGGATGGTATCGGATATTGCGATGGGGTGAGCGATGTGACTTGAACCCACGACCTCCGGGGCCACAACCCGGTGCTACCACCAGCTGAGCTACGCCCACCATACAAATAGTGCAATTTATGCTATTTGGGCCGGCAGCATATTGCCGCTCTCATATACCTAATCACGCCGGTTTTCGCAAGCGTAAAGTCCTGTCTCCCGTCTGGTTTGCCTTCCGCTAGAATTCCTTGCCGCAGTGCTTGCAGACCTTGGCCTGGGTCTTGACGATCTCAGCGCAGGCAGGGCATTCCTTGCGGTAGTTGGTCTTGAGGATTTCCTGGATCGCCGAATTGGCCAAACGCTCCATCTCGGTACTCATGAATTTGTGATTGCGGATCGGATCGATACAGGCCAGATCACCGATGGCCATCAGAACCTCGATGGCACGTTTTCTGTTTTGGACCGCCGCCGCCTCATCAAGAATGAGAAAGAGGGCAGGTTCAACATTCTTTTCGGCCGCGGCGGTATCCAGTTGGGCTACCGCTTTCTTCTCCCTGGCAAAGCGTTGGTCCTGAAGCCTGATCGATTCGGGGTCGATGATGCAGCCCTTGAAAGCGTCTTTGCCGCCAACCATCATGGGGGTCCCGGTTTCCTCGCCGGGCAGCAGCATGTAGCGGCAGGAGGCAGAGTGGCCGTACTGCTCTTCGAACCGTTGCCAACTGTTGACATAGAGAGGACAGTCGTCATTGAGACAGACGAACATGACCTCGCTGCCCCAGCCCAGACCGTCGCCCACATGAAAGGGCGGCGTCTGGCAGCAGGAGAGCCGTTGCTTGCAATGGGGGCAGTAGTGTTCTTCTTCCCAATTCGAATCGGAAACAAACAAGACCGCTGCTTGCTTTAATCAAGACAGGCGGCCTCTGCAAGGAATCTACCCGAAAAGGTGGTTGAGGTCAATCTCCTCTCGATTCTCGGGCCGCTGCCTTTCTGCCGAACGCCGCCGCGCCCCACAACGGTGCCCGAGGATCGGTGATCAACCGCACCGGCATTTTTTCGAGGAGGCTCGTCATCCGGCCTTTGCCGGTGAAAGCGGCCATGAAGGAGCCGCTCATCAGGGCTTCTTTGATTTTTGGAGCGATGCCACCCGCAAGGTACAGGCCACCGACGGTGAGTCCTTGCAGGGCAAGGTTGCCGGCTTCCGCTCCATAAGCCTCGACGAAGAGGGCGATGGCCTCCCGGCAGATCCGATCCTCGCTTGCTAGGCCCGCCTCGGAGACGACCCTCGCCGCATCGGCGGCCCGGAAGCGTTGCCGGAGCCAATCGGGCTCGGGTTCACCGCTTTCTTCTCTGAGGAAGTGATAAATGTCTGCGATTCCCGGTCCGGACACCACCCTTTCCACGCTGACATGCGTCCCGTAGCGGCTCGCTAGATAATGCAGCAGCCGGCATTGGCGTTCGTCGCGGGGAGCGAAATCCTTATGCCCCCCCTCCGAGGGTAAAGGGAGATAATCCCGGCCGTTCCAGATCAGCAGGGCCTCTCCCAGGCCGGTACCGGCGGCGATCAGGCCGATGTTGCTCCGAGGGGGCGACTCGGCCTTTTTGACCGTCTCGAATTGGTCGGGTCGTAGCTGGGGAACAGAGGCAGCAGTGGCTGCCAGGTCATTGATCAGGTTCACTCGGCGAAAGCCGAAATGCTGCCGGATCTCCCCTGTCTCGATTGTCCATGGCAGGTTGACGATGACGGCCATGCCATTCGTCACCGGTGCGGCTACCCCGAAGCAAGCCTCGGTGACCGAACCGGCATCTTTTGCTTCCGTTAAGAACCGTTCGATAAGATGGATGGCGGAAGGGGCATCTCCAGTGGAATAGCTCTCGAACCGCAATGGCCGCAAATGGCCGAGCTCGCCTGCAAAAAGGCCGAAGTTGGTTTTGGTCCCGCCGAAATCACCCGTGAGGATCAAGTCGTCCCGGCTGCTTTCGGCGTTCTTTTTGCTCATGATGCGTCTCCGGCAAGAATCCCTGGTCGCTTTTGCTCAAAGGGTAGCATAACCTCTGATTCGGCAACAGGATTTTTCAGTTAAGCGGCCGAAAAGAGCGGTTTTTGCAGCTTCTGGATGCGGGAAAAAGTCGTTGACTTTTTCCCGGCAGGTCATTAGAAAATGAGCGTAATCTCTGCTTAGGCACGACAGTTCGAGATGGCTTGACATCTCGTCT
>JARRJE010000066.1:0-10941 GCA_037379765.1 Deltaproteobacteria bacterium | reverse complement strand
CTTTCACCAATCTTATCTTGATGCATTTGTAAAATGCGAGTCATGGTGTTCGGTTTCAAGTTTTAAAACTCTCGCCAGAAGCCTTTTTGGGGCTTTTTGCGAGGTCACTATTCTTTCTGAGCCGGAAGAGACCTCAATGACCGAATCCGAGAGTTCCAGATACAGCGAGTCAGGCGTCGATATCGACAAATCAAACGTTTTCCTCTCCAACATCAAACCATTGGTGTCTTCCACCTTCCGCCGTGGAGTGCTGACCGACATCGGCGGCTTTGGAGGGCTTTTCGCCTTAGGGGGAGACCGGTTTACCGATCCGGTGCTGGTTTCCTCAACCGATGGGGTCGGCACCAAGCTCAAGATTGCATCCCTTTGCAACAAGCATGACACCATCGGCATCGACCTGGTGGCGATGTGCGTGAACGACATCGTGGTCAGTGGCGCGCAGCCGCTTTTCTTCCTTGATTACTTCGCGATGGGCTCGCTCGATCTCGACGTTGCCACTGATGTAGTGAAGGGAATCGCTGAGGGCTGCAAGATCGCCAAATGTTCATTGATCGGCGGCGAGACTGCCGAGATGCCCGGTCTTTATGCGACCGGTGACTATGATATCGCCGGCTTTGTGGTTGGGATTGCCGAAAGAGACAAGATCATCGACGGTTCCGAGATCAAGGTGGGCAACCAGTTGGTGGGGATTGCTTCGTCCGGCATCCACAGCAATGGCTATTCGCTAGTCCGCAAGGTCTGCTTTGAAGAGATGGGGCTGTCGGTTAATGATTCTATCGAGGAGCTTGGCACCACCTTGGGCGAGGAGTTGCTCCGGCCCACCCGCATTTACAGCGAGCCGCTCCTCAACTTGACCCGCAATTTCAAGATAAGCGGCATGGCCCACATCACTGGCGGCGGCTTTACGGAGAACCTGCCTCGGATCCTTCCCCAAGGCTGCAAGGCAATCATCTACAATAACAGCTGGAAAGTGCCGCCCATTTTCCAGTTCCTGCGCAAAAACGGCAAAATTTCCGCCCAGGAGATGTGCCGGACCTTCAACTGCGGCATCGGCATGGTGCTTGTCATTGATGCCAAGCAGGTGGAAGACGTTTGTCAGCAACTCGTCGCCCTCGGGGAAACTCCGTTCGTGATCGGCGAGGTGGCGGCAAAAACCGCCGAGGACCGCGCTACGGTCGAGATTGACTGCCGGGCCTTCCTCAGCTGACCCCTCTTCCTCGCTCCGGGAACTTCTCCGAGATAAGAGGCCATTCTTTGCAGCCCCTGTTTTCGTCCCCGAGAGCAACTTGCTTTCTCAGCAGGAGGCACAATCCTCATCGTCACCTTTGATCTTGGAGAGGGCATGTGCCAGGGTCGGAAGCACGGCCTCCAGATTCTCCTGCGCCCCCCTTTCACTTCCTGGCAGGGTGATGATCAGGCTCTGGCCCCGAATGCCGGCAAGGCTCCGGGAGAGCATGGCGTATGGAGTTTTGCGCAGGCTCGCCAGGCGCATTGCTTCGGCCATCCCGGGGATTTCCCGATCCAGAAGGGGTCGCACTGCCTCGGGCGTCACGTCCCTGGGGCTGAGGCCGGTGCCCCCGGCTGTAACCACCAGGTCAATGGCCTGCCTGTCGATCCAGTTGCAGATGTTTTCCCGGATCGCTTCCACTTCATCCGGCACCACCGCGGTGGCGGCCGGCCGAAATCCGTTCGTTTCGAGCAGCCGCGCCACCGCCGGCCCGGCGGTATCCTTCCGCTCTCCCCGCGCCCCTTTGTCGCTTACGGTAAGCACGCCGCAGGCATAAACCGGGCCGGCCATCTTCCTATTCCCTCTTGGCGGCCTCGATGATTTTGTCGGCAAGCTGTGCCGGCACTTCCTCATAATGAGAGAATTCGACGCTGAAGGTCCCCCGGGCGGCGGTGATGGAGGTGAGGTCGGAGGCATACTGCTGGATTTCGGCCATGGGCACCTGGGCAGTGATTACCTCGTTTTTGGCCTCGGAATCCATCCCCATCACCCGGCCCCGCCGGGAATTGAGGTCGCCGATGATGTCACCAACCGCATCCTTTGGCACCCGAATGGTTATGGTCATAATCGGCTCGAGTAGGACCGGACTGGCTTCCATCACCGCCTTCTTGAAGGCGAGGGTGCCAGAGATTTTGAAGGCCATTTCCGAGGAGTCCACGGTATGGAACGAGCCGTCCACCAGGGCCACCTTGACATCGATCATGGGATAGCCGGCCACCACCCCCTCGTTCATGGTTTCCACCACTCCTTTTTCCACCGCCGGGATGTATTGCTTGGGAATGACGCCGCCCACGATGCGGTCTTCGAACTGGAAGCCGCCGCCGCGAGGCAGTGGTTCGATCTCCAGCCAGGAGTCGCCGTACTGGCCGTGGCCGCCGGTCTGCTTCTTGTGTTTGCCCTGGGCCTTGGCCTTGCCCTTGATGGTTTCCTTATAAGGCACCTTGGGGATCTTGAGGGACATGTCGACCCCGTACTTGCGTTTGATCCGCTCGCCGATCACTTCAAGGTGCATCTGACCCACTCCGGAGATCAGGATCTCCCGGGTGTCAGGCTGCCGGGTGAGCCGCAGGGTGGGGTCTTCTTCGAGCAGCTTGCTGATCGAGGAGAAAAGTTTCTCCTCGTCCCCCTTCTGGCTCGGGGTCACCGCATAAGAGATCACTGGCTCGAGTGGGGTGGCGGCCTCGTAAAGGATGGGGGCGTTCTCGGCGCACAAAGTGTCGCCAGTGACGGTTTCCTTCAGCTTGGCTACCGCCACGATCATACCCGGGCCGGCTGTGTCGATCTGCTTGTGCTCCTTGCCTTCCAGTAAAAGCAGCTGGCCGAATTTCTCGGAGGTTTCCTTGCTGGCGTTATAAAAGGTGCCCCCTTCCAGGGTGCCGGAATAAATCCGGAAGATGTTGAGGCGGCCGGCATAGGGATCGGCCATGGTTTTGAAGACCAGGGCAGAGAAGGGCGCCTTGGGGGTGGGCTCCCGCTCGGCGATATCACCTGCTTTCGGATCGGTGCCCACTTGGGGACCGCGTTCGGCCGGTGATGGCATGAGCTCGTTGATCAAATCGAGGAGCAGGGCGGTGCCGGCGTTCTTGAAGGCGGCCCCCACTGCCACCGGGTGAAGCTTGCCTGTTTTGGTCGCATTTTTGAGCCCCTGCAGAAGGTCCTCTTTGCTGAGCTCACCTTCTTCCAGGAATTTCTCGATGAGCTCGTCGTCGGTTTCCGCCACCTTTTCCATGAGGGCTTCTCGGTAGCTTGCCACCATGTCGGCCATGTCCTCCGGGATTTCAGTCCCTTTTACCTTTCCATCCGCTGCAAAGAGAAAGGCTTTTTTCTGGGACGGCGCTTTCGAAGTTTGCACGCTCCCGGTCCATTTTGTTGACGAAGATCAAAGCCGGCAGGTGCCGCTCGGCAACGAAAGAGGCGAATTTTTCGGTCTGAAATTTCACCCCCAGGACGGCACCGACCACGAACAGGGCACAATCGGCCACCCGCAAGGCAAAGAGCGCCTCGTTGACGAAGTTGTCGTCACCGGGAGTATCGGCAAGAAAAACAAGGTGCTTCTTCCAGGAGTAATTATTGAACGAGGAGGAGATGCTGAACTGGCGACTGACCTCTTCCGGTTCGTAATCCATGACAGATGAGCCGTCGTCCACCTTGCCGAGCCGGCTGGTCTTGCCGGCGGTAAACAGCAACGCCTCGGCCAGTGAAGTTTTGCCGCATTTGCCGTGTCCCAGCAGGACCACATTTCGAACCAGATTCGTTTCATGCATGCTCTTCAATCCTCCGCTCGTGAATAGGTTGGGAGAAAGGCCGACGGGCATAACGCCGTCATTTTTTTCTGGAAATAACCAAGTGCCACAGGTGGACAAGTCCTTAAAAATAGATGCAAAATTAAATCTAGTCGGAATGGAGGGCCAAAGTCAAGCAACTAATGAGAGGCAACCGGCAAAGGAGACTGTTTTATGGGCACTCTCCGACGCCGCCATCATTCTTGCCCGCACTTTGCAAGAGACGCGATATCGCTCCTTCTCGTGGCAGCCACCCAAGAGGCGACTCCGGCGGATTGGCAGCACTTGTGTCCGGGTCTAACTCGGAGCCGACTCGAAAGTCGACAACCACACTCCATTGAGGTTACGATTGTCTTCAGGTCCGCATCCTGCTATGGTGCGGACACCATGCGTTCCCGCGGTTTTTCCTCCTGATGTGAAAGGCATGAACGACAAGCACCAGAGCATGAACAGACCAGCTGCCGACACCGGCCGGATCGCCCGCTCAGCCGGCACGGTCGGCGTCGCGGTGATGTGCAGCCGGGTATTGGGGCTCGTCCGCGAGCAGGTGTTCGCCATTTTCTTCGGGGCCGGATTTGCTTACGATGCCTTCGTGGTCGCCTTCCGCATCCCCAACCTTCTGCGCGACCTCTTCGGGGAGGGGGCACTGAGCGCCGCCTTTGTCACCGTCTTCTCCGATTATCAGACCACCAAAGGCGAGGAAGCCACCCACCGGCTCGCCGGCAATGTCCTCGTCTTTATTACCCTGTTGCTCGGAATCATCGTCGGACTGGGAATCCTGTTCGCCAAACCGCTGGTGCTGTTGCTCACCAATGAGGAATTCGCCCGCATCCCCGGAAAGGTGGGGCTGACCCATCTGCTCACCGTGATCATGTTCCCTTTCCTGCTGTTGGTTTCCCTGGCATCGGTGGTCATGGGCATGCTCAATACCAGGGGGCGTTTTTTCATCCCGGCCATGGCATCGAGCTTTTTCAACGCCGGCTCCATTATCAGCGGCGTGGCTCTGGCCTTGATTCTTCCTCGGTTCGGAGTAAGAGCCATCGTCGGCATGGCGATCGGCACTCTGGTGGGAGGTCTGCTGCAGTTCACTGGACAGCTGCCGAGTCTGTTCCGCACCGGTTTCGTTTTTCGGCCGCATCTTGATCTCGCCGACCCTGGCCTTCGCCGCATCCTGCGCCTCATGGCGCCGGCAGTGCTCGGTCTTGCCGCCGTCCAGATCAACGTTTTCCTCAACACCTATTTCGCCTCCTCGCTCGTTCAGGGAAGTCTCTCCTGGCTCAATTACGCCTTCCGTTTCTTTCAGTTTCCAGTGGGCGTCTTCGGGGTTGCGATTTCAATCGCCGCCTTGCCGGTGATCGCCCGCCAGGCGGCGTTAAAGGACATCTCTCGACTGCGCGAAACCTACGTTTCAGCCCAGACTATCGCCTTCAGCCTGACCATACCGGCCACGGTCGGCCTGTATCTGCTCGCCTTGCCGATCATTGTCCTGCTTTTCGAGCACGGCCGCTTCAGCCACTTCAGTGCGATCATGACCGCGGAGGCTCTTCGCTTCTATGCTTTGGGCCTGTTCGCCTATGCGGCCGTAAAGGTGATGGTGCCCGTCTTCTACGCCCTCGACGATACCAAGTATCCCGTGATCGGCAGCTTCATGACCGTGGCGATCAACATCGGAGTTATTCTCCTCACTATCGGCCGATTGGCGCATCGGGCCATGCCCTTGGGCATTTCCTGCGCCATGCTGGTTAATTTCCTCTTCCTGAGCACGGTTCTCTACCGCAAGCTCGCCGGCTATCCTTTGGGCTACCTCGCCTCTGGACTGGTCAAGGTGATTGCGGCAACGGCCCTGATGGCAGGCTGGCTGCGGTTGGGTTTGAACTGGCTGGCCGGTTGGCTGGCCGGGGGGATTTTGTTGCAGATGGCTGCGGTCCTATTCCTGGTCGGCAGCGCCACAGTCCTCTACGGGCTCGCACTTTACCTACTGCGGTTGCGGGAATTGGTGGTCATGGTCGAAAAGGTCGTCGCCAGAATACGGGATATTAACCTGCGGTGGTCGCGGCGGAATTGCGAGGAGGGTGGTGATAAGGGGTCACAGGTGCCGTAGATTGGACTCAGCGCAAAAACTGCGATAACGCCAGGCCATGTCTTGTAAATTGTTGCTTCAATATCTTCCGAATTTGGTGTGTTAATTCGCGCCAGCGTGACTGGCAAAAGTCATCTATGCGGACAAAGGCGATCGCGCGAAGATGCGGCGCCTGTGCCTCCTATCGGAGTTGGCGGAGGAGGTCGAGCTGAGCAAGGAGGGCGACAGTTGCGGTTTCAAGGCGCAGAATGCGGTGGCCCATGGTGAATGGCCGCAGCCCTTGATCCCGGAACTTGCCAATTTCGAAATCGACCCAACCTCCCTCCGGACCGAGGGCGAGGAGCACCCGGCCGGTGAGCGGGGGCGGCGCCACTGTTGGCAGCCTTTCGTCGACCCCCGGATGGGCGAGCAGCAGGTGAGCGTAATCGCCGGTGAGCGTCGGCAGCAGGTCTTCGGCAAAGGGCCGGAAACGCGGATGGACGGAAATCTCCGGGAGACGGGTATCCACTGCTTGTTCGAGTCCATGGCGCAGGTGTTCGGTCAATGTCCCCTTTTGCAGAAGGGAGGCCTGAAAGAAGCTTTTTTCCACCCGGTTGGCATTGATCAAAAAGATTCGGCCCACGCCCTGCGCCGCGGACTGGGCCAGAATGCGGCGCAGCATGATGGGCCGGGGTAGGGCAAGGATGAGATCGATGGTGGGTAGAGAAGGGGGGGACGGCTGCCAGACGGTGGCGAGCACCGCCTCCTCAGAGGAGATGGCAAGCAGGCGGCCGGTGCCCAAGGGACCGTTGACCAGGCCAATCCGGACCCGATCACCCGGCCGGCTCCCGAGCACTTGGTTGAGGTGGCGGCAGCGGCGGTCACGGTGGAAGATCACGTTCCCATCGGGCCGCAGCTCTTCGGGGTCAACAAGAATGAGGTTCATGGGACCTGAATCCGTGACGAGGGTGATGAGTTGATCAAGTTTATCTCATTTGACTCGGCAACTACCAAAATAGCGGTCGAAGCATGACTTCGTGCCGCCCTTCGGGGTGTCCGTCCATCTCCTTTGTCGCCAACCCTCCGATATAGCTTACTATAATCGAACGACCGTCTTCGCGGATCTGGCGCACGAACGAACGCTCACGGATTGAGGTGGAAGAGAATGCGCATACTCTATAATCTCCTGCTGATACCGGCGCTCATCTTAGCCGCTCCCATGCTGCTCGTCAAACCCAAGTACAGGGGGCGGGCCGCGGCGCGACTGGGTTTCGGACTGACTGAAGCTGCAGGCGGGCGGCCGCGTATCTGGGTGCACGCCCTCTCAGTGGGCGAGGTTTCCTCGGCCCGCTCCCTGGTCAAGGCATTGCGTGGTGCTTATCGCGAGGGAATGATCATCCTCTCGACCGCTACCCGGGCTGGAGGCGAATTCGCCCGGCGGCAGCTGGCGTCCGATGTGGATCTTTTCGTGTGGTTTCCCTTTGATTTGCCGTCGACCGTCTCTCATTTTCTCCGGTGCCTCGATCCGGACCTGTTCATCCTGGTGGAGACGGACTTCTGGCCCAATTTTCTGACGGCGCTCCGCCAGCGGGGAACTCCTGCACTTCTGGTGAACGGCCGGATTTCCCGTCTCTCATTTGCCCGTTATTCCAGGTTGCGGTGGCTCTTTCAACCCTTGTTCAACTCTTTTACTATGCTTTCCATGCAAACCGCAGCCGACGCAGGACAGATGGAGGCCTTGGGAGTTTTAGGCGAAAAAATCCGGCCTCTCGGTAACCTCAAGTACGATGTGGCTCTGCCTGCTGGGGTGGAAGGAGCGAGGACCCGGCAGGCTTACGGCCTGCCAGCGGATGCACCCCTCTGGGTGGCCGGCAGTACCCATCCGGGAGAGGAGGAGATCGTGCTGCGGGTGCATCGGGAGCTTCTAACCACTTTTCCTGATCTCTGCTTGATCCTCGCTCCCCGCCAAATTGAACGTGGCGAAGAGATCAGCGGTCTGGCGGCAAGCTGCGGTCTTGCCGCCCGGACCCGCAGCAGCGGTTCCAAAGGCCCGGAACAGGTGCTGGTGCTTGATACCATTGGTGAGCTTGCCGCAGTCTATGGATTGGCCGATTTCGCTTTTGTCGGAGGTTCGCTGGTGGCGGCAGGCGGTCACAATCCGCTGGAACCGGCTGCCTGTGGCCGGCCCGTATTGTATGGGCCTCACATGCAGGATTTCAGCGAAATCGCCCATGACCTCGAAGTCGGCGGCGGCGCCCGGACGGTGCGTTCAGAGGAGGATCTTTTGCAGGCTGCTCAGACCTGGCTTTCTGACTCTGAAAGAAGGCGGAGCAGCGGCCGCAAGGCCTTGGCGCTAGTGGCGCAGCATCAGGGCGCCACGGCCCGCCATCTGGAACTGATCGGTCGGATGCTGGCCGGGAAGGGGAGGGAATGAACAGAAGGCTCAAGATGTTGTTCTTGCTCGGCCGGCCGCTGGCGCCTCTTTATGCCGGGATCATGGCCTTGCGCGTTTTTCTCTATCGTCGGGGTGTTTTCCGGCAGGACCAGATTTCCGTGCCGGTGATCTGCATCGGCAATCTCACCATGGGCGGTACCGGCAAGACGCCCCTGGTGATAGCGATCACCCATCTGCTGCAGGCCATGGGGCGGAAGCCGGCGCTGGTCAGCCGTGGCTACAATAGCGGTGCTGGGGAAGCGGTGAATGTAGTTGCCGACGGCAGCACGGTGCTTCTCGATGCCGCCGCTGCAGGAGATGAACCAAAGCTGCTCGCCGACTCTCTGCCCGGAGTACCGGTCCTCACCGGCAAGCGTCGGGCTCTGGCCGCTCGGGAGGCCATTGGGCAATTCGCTGCCGACACCATCGTGCTCGATGACGGTTTCCAGCATCTTGCCTTGGCTCGGGACCTCGACCTGGTCTTGTTTAACGCCCATTCGGAGTTGCAGGAGAACCGGGTCTTTCCCGGGGGCTATCTGCGTGAGTCCTTTGGAGCCCTGGCCCGGGCTCATGCCATCATCATTACCGGGGTCGAGCCGAAGACCGCAACTAAGGCAGAGGCATTCCGGCATTTCCTTCAGGTACACTTTCCGGAGCTGCCCGTTTTTGCGAGCAGTTATCGACCCGCCGGTCTCCGGAAAGAGCCAGGGGCAGAGCCCCGCGAGCTCGACATGCTCCTTGAGGCTCCAATCTGCGGCTTCTGCGGCATCGGCACCCCGGAATCCTTCCGGCAGACCCTGGTCGGCCTCGGCTGCCGGTTGCAGGGATTCAAAGTTTTTCGTGACCACTATCGGTACGGCCCCGCTGACTTCTCGAGCCTTGTCCGTTGGGCACGCCGCCAAGGCGCCCGGGGCTTGATCACCACCGAAAAGGATTTCGTCAAGATAGCGCCTTTCTGCGACCAAGAATTCCCGGTTTTCGTTCTTCGGGTCGAAATGGCCCTGGACAAGGATTTCATTCGGTTTCTCAAGGAGAACGTGGTTGACTGGAGAAAACCTTGATGACGTGTTTCCGGGAGAGCATGGTATAATAAAGATCAAAGAATTTTCTTCTCCACCCTGTGGGGGATTGGACCGGCGGTTGTGTGTTTTTTCCCACACAGCCTTAGGCGTGCACCCGGCAATCCGATCTTTCTCCCCTTTTTATATTCCCTAGAAATCGAATAAATTTCTTGTTCTTATGTAAACCTACTATGCTTTGGTTCATTGTTTGCATATATGCTTTTGGGACTCGAAAGCGAGGGCTCTTTCCAAGAGCCTGATACAGATAAAGAATGAAACAGGATGAACCGAATGAGCAGCTTGGATCCATATCAGCATACCATCAAGAAGGCAGTGAGCATGCGGGGCGTAGGCCTCCATTCCGGCAAAGCCGTCAATCTCACGATCAAGCCGGCTGAAGTGGACAGCGGCATCCGGTTCGTGCGCAGTGATGTCGAAACGACCACCGCTATTCCTGCCTCCATGAACTTGGTGGTCGATACCCGCTTGGCGACCACCATTGCCCAGGACGAAACGGCAGTTGCCACCACGGAGCATCTGCTCGCCGCCCTTTCCGGGTTGAATATCGACAACGCCATCGTCGAGTTGGACGCCCCGGAGGTGCCGATTATGGATGGCAGCGCCGGCCCCTTTGTCCACTTGCTCAGGAAAGCGGATCGGCGCCGGCAGAAGTCCTTCAAGCGGCTCCTCAAGATTACAGATGAGATCGTGGTCCGGGACGGCGACAAGGAGATTCGGGTGGTTCCCCATGATGGTCTGAAGGTCACTTATGAAATCGATTTCGACCACGATCTCATTCGGCGGCAGATTTATAACATAGAGCTTTCTCCCAAGAAGTTCGCCGAAGAGATCGCCATGGCCCGGACCTTCGGCTTCATGGAAGAGGTGGAAAAGCTGAAGGAGAATGGCTTTGCCCTCGGCGGCTCTTTAGAGAATGCAGTGGTCGTTGACCGGGATGGCGTGCTCAACCGTGAGGGGCTGCGGTTCAGCGACGAGTTTGTCCGCCACAAGATCCTCGATCTCCTGGGCGACTTGACCCTGCTCGGCTGCCCGCTTTTGGGGCATGTGATCGGCGCTCGATCTGGCCACCGACAACATCTCCTCTTGATGCAGGAAATTGCGCTTCGCTCAGATTGCTGGGAATTCGTCAAGTTTGAGCGCTACGGCGACAGCAAACGCCTGAAGGAAGTGGTGGCCTCAACCGGCAACATGTTTCTGCCTTTCCTGGTACCTCAGTCTCTGACAGGGGATTCCTGTCCCGCCTGAATCTGCGGCAATCATTTCTATTGGCCCAGCCTGCGGAGCACTGATCTCCGCAGGCTTTTATTTATGGTGCTTCTGCCCCAGAGTTTTTTTCAGTTATCTCAAAATGTCCCAAGTGAAATGGAGGCAATTGCACTCTTACGTTTTTCCCGAGTCTTCCATTTCGCTGAAACCAGTGATGCCCAATTACTCTCCCTAATGTTCTCTCGCGCATCGAGGGCAAAAGCGGGGAGAGGTGCACCTGGGGTTATTTATGAGTCAGGCATTTTTCACTGGCATCCGCTTGCTATTCAAGAGGCAGATGGGGCAGCCCCCTCGCAGAAAGAGCTGATTAA
>JARRJE010000065.1:1173-8779 GCA_037379765.1 Deltaproteobacteria bacterium | reverse complement strand
CCGGCCTGGCCGGTTCCAAGCCGCAAAGCACAAGGCAGGCGGCGGTGCAGGAGGCACTACGGTTTATTCACTACGCCAGCCGCGGTAATCCCGCCCTGCCCAAACAGAACATTTCCGAGCTGCATGTGGATAAGGAAGGCGGCCTCATTCTGTTTTTGGTGGACCGGCCCTTTCCCATCCATCTTGGTGCGGGGGATATGGCCGACAAATATGGACGCCTGGTACGGGTGCTGAATTGGTTGTACCGGCATGACACCTTTGCCGATACCGCATACATTCACCTGGATGGCCAGGGAAGCAAGGTTCTGGTCGGCACTGCCAAGGCAGGGTGAACGCGGGTTTCTCAATGGAAGAGACACAACAGGTGACCGCATATGGCGTATGAGCAGAGAGGAGAAGTGATCGTCGGCCTGGATATCGGCACTACCAAGATCTGCGTGGTGGTAGGCGAAGTCCGGGGCAGCCAGATCGATATCATCGGCATCGGCGTCCACCCTTCCATCGGCATGCGCAAAGGGGTGGTCGTCAATATCGAGAGCACCGTCAATTCCATCCGCAAGGCCATCGAAGAGGCAGAGATGATGGCCGGCTGCGAGATCGGCTCGGTTTGCGTGGGAATTGCCGGCAGCCACATCAAAGGATTCAACAGTCATGGCCTCATCGCCATCAAGCAGCGGGAGATTCGCACCGAGGACATCGACCGGGTGGTGGATGCCGCTCGGGCGGTGCCCATTCCGCCGGACCAGGAGATCATCCACGTTCTGCCGCAAGAGTACATTGTTGACGATCAGGCCGAGATTCAGGATCCCGTCGGCATGACCGGGGTCCGGCTGGAAGCGGATGTCCACATCGTCACCGGCAGCGTCACAGCGGTCCATAACATTGTCAAGTGCTGCAACAAGGCCGGCCTGGAAGTGAGCGACATCGTCCTCGAGCCGCTGGCCTCCGCGGAAGCAGTACTGACTCAAGAGGAGAGGGAGCTGGGAATCGCGCTCCTCGATATAGGTGGCGGCACTTCCGATCTGGCGGTCTTTGGGGATGGCCACATCAAGCACACCTTTGTACTCGGATTGGGCGGGCATAATCTCACCAACGACTTGTCAGTGGGGCTGCGCACGCCGCTCAAGGAGGCGGAGCGGCTGAAAGAGGAATATGGCTGCGCGCTTTCGGCCATGATCGATAAGGACCAGACGGTCGAGGTGCCGAGCGTCGGCGGCCGGCGGTCGCGCAAGCTCTCCCGTAAGGTGATGGGCGAGATTCTGGAGCCGCGGATCGAGGAAATGCTGACCATGATCAACCAGGAGCTGGTCGACTCCAAATTCAAGGAACAGATCAATGCCGGTTTGGTGCTCACCGGCGGCACCGCCCTGCTGGACAGCATGATCGAAATCGGCGAGCAGATTTTTGACCTGCCGGTGAGAGTCGGCTATCCACAGAATGTGGGCGGGGTCAGCGACATGGTCAATACCCCGCAGTGCGCTACGGGCGTCGGCCTGGTGCAGTACGCCATGAATCACTCCACCAATCGCCGGTTCGGGGCGAGGGACGCCAGCGGCTTGGGCCGGCTCGCAGGCCGTATGCGGGAATGGTTCAGAGGCATCATGTGAGGAAGGGGAAGCGTTTGGCTTATCGCCGAATGTTTGAGAGATAAAGGGGGCAGGTTATGTCATTTAAACTGGCAGAGCATAATTCACGGGCGCGGATCAAGGTGATCGGGGTCGGCGGCGGCGGCGGCAACGCGGTCAACACCATGGTGGAAAGCAGGTTGCAGGGGGTGGAGTTTATTGCCGTCAATACTGACCTGCAGGCTTTGGACATCTCCAAGGCCGATGCCCGCCTTCAGCTGGGACCCTCGGTGACGAAGGGACTGGGAGCAGGGGCCAACCCGGAGCTGGGCCGAGAATCGGCCGAAGAAAGCATCGAGGAAATCCGTAAACTGCTCAAGGACAGCGACATGGTCTTTGTCACTGCTGGTCTTGGCGGCGGGACCGGCACTGGCGCCGCACCGGTGGTGGCCCGCATCGCCAAAGAGCTGGGGGCGCTCACCGTAGCCGTGACCACCAAGCCATTTGCCTTCGAAGGCAAGGCGCGGCTAAAGAATGCCAATGCCGGCTGGGAGTTGCTCAAACAACACGTGGACACCATCATCACCATCCCCAATGATCGGCTTCTTTCCCTGAGCCAGAAGGGGACCCGCTTTATCGACGGCATGAAAATGGCCGATAACGTCCTCGTCCAAGCCGTCAAAGGCATCACCGATCTCATCAACCTGCCCGGTTACATCAACCCCGACTTCGCAGACGTCAAGGCGATCATGAACGGAATGGGCCCCGCCCTTATGGGCGCGGGGGTAAGCGTCGGCGACAATCGGGCGGCCGAGGCAGTGAATATGGCCATAGCCAGCCCGCTCCTCCAGGATATCTCCATCGAGGGCGCCAAAGGTGTGCTGGTGAACATCTCGGCACGGGAGGATACCCTTACCCTGGCCGAGGTGACCGAGGCCACCACCCGGGTCTATGAGGAGGTCCATGACGATGCCAACATCATCCTCGGGGTGATCTTTGACGACAATATGAACGAAGAACTGCAGGTGACTGTAATCGCCACCGGCATCAGCTCCGCCGAGGGGGTGGAGAGGCTGCCGGAAAAGGTGAAGCCGTTGCTCAAGAAGAGGGAAGCCGAACCCCAACATCTGCCCTTCGGAGAGCGAGGACAGCAGGACGGCAAGAAGCGCAACCCTTTCCCTCAGTCCCTGTTCGATGAAGATGAGCTGGATCGGCCCACCTTCCTGCGCAAGAATGAAAGCTGATGGCGTTGCAAAAAGTCCGATCCGCCGTGTGGTGAGGTGTTCGCGAAAAACTCGTTTGAGCCATGTCCCGTCTCCCTTCCCGGCATGACCGCCTAGCTCTTGAAACGGGCGGCTGGCGCAAAAAGTGGACAGGGCTCCTGCCCGTGGCCCTCGTCTTCCCCAATACCTATCGGCTGGGCATGTCCAATTTGGGATTCCAGCTGGTTTACGACCTCCTCAATCGCCGGCCGGAGTTGGTCTGCGAGCGGGTTTTCCTGCCGGAAGAGCCCGGTCAACCGCTGTCGCTCGAATCGAACCGCCCCTTGCGGGATTTCCCCGTCATTTTTTGTTCACTCAGTTTCGAGGAGGACTTTCTCAACCTGCTTCGGGTTCTGCTTCTGGGCGGTATCGAGCCGCTGGCCGAAAACCGTCGGCGCATCGATCCGTTTCAAGAGCCGGGCCGGCCGCTGCTTATCGGCGGCGGGGTGGCGACGTTCATCAACCCTGAACCCCTGGCCCCCTTTTTCGATCTGCTGGTGATCGGGGAGGCAGAAGCTGCCCTGGCCCCGGTGCTGGAAGCCCTTCTTGCCGCCGACAAGCGGCTGGACCGGGATGCTTTCCTTCGGAAACTGGCGGCCGGAACCCCCGGTTGCTATGCCCCGCAGTTCTATTCTTGCAACTATGGACCCCAAGAAGAGCTTATCGGGGTCACCGCCCCTCCGGACCTCCCCCGGAGGATCAAGAAGGTGACAGGACAAGCGCCCGCGGTAGCCGGCCATTCCCGGATATTGACCCCCGAAGCCGAATTCTCCGACCTCTTTCTTGTGGAATTGGGGCGCGGCTGTAGCCGAGGGTGTCGATTCTGCGCCGCCGGTTTTGTCTACCGGCCGCCCCGGCTGTGGGATGCGGCCTCCATCAAGGCTGCCTTGGCGACGCGGCCACCGGCTGCGCGAAGGGTCGGCCTTCTTGGGATGGAAATGGCCCGGAGCGCCGACCTCGTCGCTTTAAGCGACTACTTGCTCGGTGAGAAGTGTGCGCTTTCTTTTTCTTCCCTGCGCGCCGACGTGATCAGCCCGGAGTTGCTGCAGCTATTGGGGGCAAGCGGTCTCAAATCAGCGGCCATTGCTCCGGACGGCGGCTCCGAGCGGCTGCGGCGGGTGATCAACAAGGGGCTTACCGAGAAAGATCTGGTGCAGGCAGCCGAGGCGCTGGTGGAGGTTGGCATCGCCAACCTGAAGGTGTATTTTATGATCGGTCTTCCCACCGAAGAGGAGGAAGATCTCCGTGAGCTGGTGGCGCTTACCTTGAGAATCAAAGAGAAAATTCTGGCAGTGGGCCGACGGCGGGGAAGGGTCAGCACCCTCACCCTCAGCATCAACAGCTTCGTGCCCAAGGCTTGGACCCCCTTTCAGTTCTACGGGATGGAATCTGTGAATGAACTGAAGCAAAAGTTCAAGCTCATCCGCAAGGGGCTGGCCGGCGAGGCCAACATCCGCATTCAGGCGGAGTCGGCGGAGAGGGCTTGGCTGCAGGCAGTGCTCGCCCGGGGCGACCGTAGGCTGGGCGCTGCCCTGCTTGCAGTAGTCCGTTCGGGAAAGAACTGGCGGCAGGCCCTGAAGAAAGAAGGGCTCGATCCTGAATACTATGCCAACCGCTCCCGTGGGGAGAACGAGCTCTTCCCGTGGGAAATTATCGACCACGGCCTGGACCGGAGCTATTTGTGGCGTGAATATCGGCGGGCTCTAGAGGGGCGGACTACGTCCCCGTGCGAGGTCGAGCGTTGCCGGCGCTGCGGCGTGTGTAGGTGACAATGTTCAGAAAGGATTCATCTGCAGGCAGCCTGAGATCGGAGTTCAGGGTCGGAGACGCAGGCTGCAAACCTCTATCTTTAAGCATAGCGATTCTACACCTCAATCTGGTCCAAAACCCCTCGGATCACGATGGTCTTAAAGGTCGGGGCCAGGATTTTATCTCTTCTTGCACAGTTCTCAATGACCAATCAGGACCAAACCGCGGCCGATCTGACCGGTCTTAAGCCATTCCGCCTGGTCAAGTTTTTTTCCTTCACCGGTTTGGCGGTGTTCCTCGTGTTCACCCTGGTGCTCTCCTGGGTGATCTCCAACCATGCCAAGCAGGTACTTCTCGAGAGGAGTGAGGGCTACGCCCTGGTTTTTGCCGAAAACCTCAACCACCAGGTGTTTCAGCAATTCGTCCTTCCCACGGTGTTGCGCTACGGTAAAATCGCCCTCCGCAACCCCACCCAGTTCGACCGGCTTGACGCCATCGTCCGCAACACCACTCACGGCCTGAAGATCGAGTCGGTGACCATTTTCGATTCCCAGGAAAACGTCATTTCATACAGCACGAGCGAGGAACGGGTCGGCAGGCGAGACGAGGGAGGTGTGGAATACAAGAGGGCCCTGGAAGGGATCAACAATTCAAAACTGGTTTCCAAGGGCTCTTTGTTCAACCTCCTGCCGGGTATGAAGAAGATCTCCTGTCAACTCATCACTTATATCCCTTTCAGGCAGGAACGGCCTCTTAGCCAGAGCACCGACCAGATCATGGGGGTCATCGAGCTGGTACAGAACCTATCAGAAGATTACGAGGCTATTCTCCGCCTGCAGGGCATGATCATCTTTACCTCGATCCTGATCATGTCCGCCCTGTTCGTTGTCCTCCGTTTCATCGTTGCCCGGGCCGACCGGATTATCGAGGCGCGGGCCATCGAGCGGCGGCGCTTGGAGGAGAAGCTCCATCAGAGTGAACGGTTGGCGAGCCTCGGCAAGATGGTGGCCGCTGTCAGCCACGAGATTAAGAACCCTCTCGGCATCGTCCGCAGCACCGCGGAAATCTTACGCAAGCGGATCAAAAGCGTCGTCCCGGAAAATGAGCACCTGGCCGAGATCATTATCAACGAGACGATCCGGCTTGACGGCATCGTCCGGGAATTCCTCGATTTTGCCCGGCCCCAGAGCCCGAAACTCGCCTTGGTTTCATTCAATGACATCGTGGCCAAGGCTCTCAAATTCATGGAGCCGGAGCTGGAAAAACAAGGGGTTGTGCTGGAGGCGCAACTGGACGATTCACTCGACCCCCTGCGCCTGGATGAAGGGCTGCTTTACCGGGCCCTTTTGAATATCCTGGTCAATGCGGTGCAAGCGATGCCGAAAGGGGGAACGTTGCGGGTGACCACCCGGCGGCCGGCGTCCCTGACTGTCGGGGCGGTCATTGAAATCGAGGATACCGGGAGCGGCATGCCCGCTGAGAAGCAAAAGCAGATCTTCAATCCATTCTTTACCGACAAGTACCGGGGGACGGGCCTCGGACTGGCTATCGCCAAGAACATCATCGACGGCCATCGCGGCGCCATTGCGGTGGAAAGCGAAGAAGGGAAGGGAACCTTGTTCCGGATCACCCTGATGCGGCTGTAAGTGAGCATGATCACGGTACATTCGCACGATCGCTCCCGCCAGCATAACGGGCTGCGGCGGGCGTTCGCGTTTGCGCGAATCTGCGGGCCCCATGATCACTAGTGAGATGGGCTCCATCCTGAGACGGTTTACTTCTTCTGCCGGCGCTGCTCGATGTCCTCTTTGAGCCGGTCCCGCTCCTGCAACAGCTCGCGGTAGGTCTCGTCGGCCCGCTGTTCTGCTTGCTGCTGCTCTCCCGTCATCTGGGCAACTTTGGCCTGGATTTTCTCAGGTTTGATCTTGAGGTCTTCCATGCCGAAAAGTGCCGAGGCCAGATAGCGGAAGGAAAATTTCATCAGTTCGATATCATCTTCCTTGATCTTGGTGATTATCTCCTCCTCGACCTCATAGGTCTGAAGGAAGGAGCTCTCGAAGACAAATGCGCGGAAGGCATCGAGATCGGTGCTGGCCATAAAGAACATCCGCTGCGCCTTTTCGCTCAAGGTGGCCTGCGGCCCAAAGGACTTGCGCCGCATCACCAGGGCCATCCATTCCTTGTTCATCTCGTCGCAAAGATCCACCCCCTGATCCTCCCGCCATTCGCGAATGGTCCAGGCTTTCTCCTCTTCATGCCCTTTGCAATGCGGTTCTTCGACAACGAAATAGAATTGCTCGGAGGCGGAAAGCTCCTCCTGGCTTTCAGCCCTCTCGTGAAAGTTGGCCATGCCGACCGGGTAATAGCGGCAGGTGGTGGGGCGATCCGTATAAACGTTACATCCCTCGGCGGTTACGAACGGACAGCGGTTTTCCTCGTTCAGCTTGATCCTGACTCCGGGCATGTCGGTCTTTTCGAGATAGACCGGCGTGGTATAAATATGAAGAAAATCCGGGGCAGCGATGCCCAGCCGCTTGCGCAGGCGGAGGATATCGAACGGAGTGAGGATGATATTGATGTTGCCGCAGCAGGCGGTGAAACAGCTCACCCCCGGATGGCAGCGGAACTTGATGGTGCTGTCGAGCGTGTACTTACGCGGGAGAATGTGGCTGGGGTTGGTTTCTGACCCGAAAAGATTCTTCATGTTGTCCGGTTTGTTATCTGCCATGATGTCGACCTATTTATAGATTGGGCGGAGAGAAGCCATCTTTGCGCATGGGATCAACCCTTTGAACAGGCGGTCACCTTAATCATCATCGGCAGCCGTTGTCAATTACAACCTGCCCGCGAGGCACGCTTTGCGTTGACTGCCATGAATTCCTTGCGCAGTGGCCCTATCAGTGGCATGATGACGGGTGATCCGCATCCGCGAAACACCAGATTCCGCGGCGAGTGCCTTCCCGGCATGCCCCATGTTTTTTCTTGACATTTCACGGCTGAAAAATTATACAATCTTTCATAAAAAAATGA
>JARRJE010000065.1:0-1138 GCA_037379765.1 Deltaproteobacteria bacterium | reverse complement strand
GTTCTCTATAGATGCATGAGCCGATAACCGGTTTATAGTGTGGTATCGAGGCGGGATTCCGGTTGCGTCTGACTTTTGGCCACAAAAGGAAAAAAGTCAAGAGTCATAGGTAGTTGTGGTCGGAAACCAGCTGAGGGATATAGGTAAATGCGGTTTCGCGAGCCGCGGAATCGGAAATTCAATTCCAAGTGAGGAGGTATGTGAATGCCAAGCTATGTAGATCCTTCCAAATGTGACGGGTGCAAAGGCGGCGACAAGACGGCCTGCATGTACATCTGCCCGAACGACCTCATGGTCCTCAATAAGGAGGAAATGAGGGCGTACAACCAGGAGCCGGATGCCTGCTGGGAGTGCTACTCCTGCGTCAAGATCTGCCCTCAGGGCGCCATTGCCGTCCGCGGCTACAGCGACTTCGTGCCCCTGGGAGGTCTGGTCCATCCCATGCGGAGCGCCGACTCCATCATGTGGACGGTTAAATTTCGCAACGGCGTCATGAAACGGTTCAAGTTCCCCATCCGGACCACGGCCGAGGGTGCCGCCAATGCCTATGAGGGCCAGAAGGGCCAAAGCAGCCTGGATGATGACAAGCTGTTCATGGAAGGCGATCTGCCCACCCCCAAGTGATTGCGCCGAGAATTCCGAGTTTCGCTAACTCAATTTTTGCCAAACTGTAAGGAGGAACAATATGGCATTACCCAATAAACCGCTGGGCGAGCTGCCCGCCGTTGCTAATCCCGAAATTGCCGAGCACGAGTGCGACGTCCTCATCGTGGGCGGCGGCATGGCCGCTTGCGGCGCCGCCTTCGAAATCAAGAAATGGGCGCCGGACGACATGAAGATCCTGCTCTGTGACAAGGCCGCCATGGAGCGTTCCGGCGCCGTGGCCCAGGGTCTGTCCGCCATCAACACTTACATCGGCGAGAACCCCATCGAGAATTACGTAAAAATGGTCCGCAACGACCTGATGGGTCTGGTGCGCGAGGACCTGATCTACGACCTCGGCCGGCACGTGGATGAGTCCGTGAAGTTGTTCGAGGAATGGGGCCTGCCCGTTTGGAAAATTGGCGAAGACGGCCACTGGCTGGACGGCGCCAAGCCTGCCAAGACCCTGCGCGAGGGCGGCCAGCCGGTGCGCACC
>JARRJE010000064.1:0-7608 GCA_037379765.1 Deltaproteobacteria bacterium | reverse complement strand
TGCGCGGATCTGATGGTAAAGCCGCCCACCAGCTTGTAACCGCTCTGCATGCCGCTCGGCACCTTCAACTCATGATCCTGGCCAGCATCGTCCACCACGTAATTGGCAAAGGGATGATCCTCCGAAAGCAGGTTCTGGCCGTCGTCGGGAGTGTCGCCGATCAGAAGCCGCATCTGGGTGTAATCGCCTCCTTCCAGGTCGGTCACCCCCAGCTGTTCGGTGACTCCGTTGGCCAGATCGAGCAGATTGTAGGTTTTGCCGGGGTTGGCCACAGTCTTCCAGCCTCCTTCTTGCCCATGGACCTGGACCTCATCGATGGTGACGTAAACCGCCTGGTACTCCGGGGTGGCGGCATCGGTCATCTGCAGGGAAAGTGTCCCGGCACCTGGGCCGTCGCCGTCCCCGCCGCATGCAGAAAACAGACCGATGGCGAGCAGGGCCATGACCCAGAACAGAGAGCATTTGCACTTCATCCTTTCCTCCTTGTGCTGATTTGCAATGCATTGATAGCGAAAAGCGATGGCTGGGGACAGAGCAAGCCTCATGCCCGGAAATTGATTCCCCGCGGCATTCTTGATTTTCGCAAAAGTTCAGGATGGTTGGCAAGGAAAGGCCGAACCCGGAGTGAAATCTCTCCCTGATCGGGGCACACAGAAGGAGAAAGGATTTTCATACAGGTGAAGTGAAAATCCTTCAATTCTCTCCCGGATAAAGCGGGGGAAGGAGCGTCTTCTTTCCCGGTTCCCGGCTGGTGGTCACGGGAAACCGCCGCAGGAGCGACGCCAGCTTGTGGCCGTCCCACGGATCCGGCTGACTGCCGAACAAGAAACGATCCAGCTCGGCGATCTCTCTGGCCGCCTGTTCACCTTCCATTCGGGCGGCCAGATCGGACAAACCCTTGGGCGGATCGTTCGGCCAGAATTGCGCGGCCCATTGGAGCAAGCTGTGCCTGGCTCGGCGGGCATCGCCGCTCTTGCAGGCGGCTAGGAACTCCTTGCGTGGGTCGCCGACCGGAGTCGCCGCCGATGGAGCCGGCTGGGCCGGCGGCGTGGTCTTCTTTTGCCGGGACCGCCGGTGGGTGCGCGCCCAGAGCAGCAAGGTAAAGAGCCAGCCCGCGCCAAGTCCCAGAGCGATCAAAGGCCAGGGAAATTGACGAGCCGCAGCCGGCTGGACCACTGGAACGGGAAGGCTTTTCGCCTTGACCACGGGCGGCTCGGTTTTTTGCGGTTCCTGCTGCGGTTTTGCCGGCGGCGGAGCGGCTGCCGCGAACTGACCGCCGCCGGGCAGGACGGTAATGGTGCGGGCGGGCAGCGAAGCCTCCCTTTGCCGTTTTTCTTTGACATCCCACCACGTCAGATTCACCGCCGGCAGGGTGAACGTTCCCGGCTTGACCGGGATAAAGGCGACTTTCTGCCGGCTGGTCCCGCAGATGGTGCCGTTTTGGGACTCGCTCTTCACCTCCGATTTGTCCGGATAGACCTTGAATCCATCCACCCCTGCGGGAGCCAGTTCGGGCAGGGCCGCCCCGTTCTGCCCGGTGGCGGCGATGGTCACGGTCCTGGTGACCGCATCTCCTACCCGCACCGTGTCCTGCTCCGGGCGCCACTTTTCGGAAAGGGCCACCGAATCGGCAGGCAGCCAGGTCGACCCATTGCTGCCCGCCGGACGGGGCCGGACCGTGAAGGTGGCGCTCCGGCCGGTGATCCTCACCGACCGGGTGGTGGTGAACATGCCCATGGGGTCGTGCCCGAAAAAGGGATCAAAAGAATTTCCGCCGTGGCTCCTGACAATCACCTGTCCATCAAAAACAGGGGGGGCGACGGTCAGCTTGCCGGCCTGCTGGGGAAACAGGGCGTAGGTCCGCTCGATGACCTCGTAGTGCCGGCCACTGACAGTGGTGTCATAAGTCCGGTCCTTGCCCACCTGCTGCACCACCGTATTGTTCGGCTGCGGCGCGGTGAGGCTGCCCTTGGCCAATTGCACGGCATGGAAGAGCCGGATCTGGTACAGAACCTCCTGCCGCTCGTAGGGGTCCTGGGGTGCCACCTCCGTTTCGATGAAGACGTCTGCCCCGGAGCTCGCCTGGGGCGAAGGAGAGGCGGCAACGGTAAGAGAAAGAGGCTTGGTATGCTGCCCGCCGATTTTCAAGGAAGGAACGGTCAAGGTCCCTTGCCTTTTCGGTGCCAGGGAGATCTGCCAGGTTTTCGACGACCTCATGCTGCCGTTGACGATATTGATGCTGGAACCGCTCGAGGTGCCGAGGACGTGAAAATCCCTCTCCAGAGGACTGGTGTCAAGATCACCGCTGAGCCGGCCCTCCGCCTGGATGGTCAGCTGCACCGTTTCTCCCAGGCTGACCTGATTCCGGTCGAGCCAGGCTTCCACCCTGCCGGCGGCGTGGGCCACGCCGGCCAAATAGAGGAAGATGGCGACAAACAGAGTTGCGATCTCAGTCCTGCCTGCTTTCAAAACTTACCTCTCACGGGATAAGCATTTATTAAGCTTATGAGTAATCCTTTAATCGTTCACAGGTGCCGCAGATATGCGGAAGAGATCTGCGAGCTGTACTGGTGCTGCGCGAACAGACCGATGACAGCTTGCCCTCGACCGATCATTACCAAGGAGCGCTCAGGTCCCCTGCGGAAGCATCGAGCACCCACCGTGGACCGTCGGCAGCAGTGCCGACAAAGTAGATGCGGTGCCTGTGGACGATTAAAATCCTCGTTGTTGCATGCGTTGGTGTTCGAGCAGGAATTTACGGCGCAGGAGGCCGGAAGGGTCATCGGGCACCTGCCGCAGCCACTGCTCCAGCATCAAGTCTTTCTTCGGTTTCAGTTTTTTCTGATCCTTCTGTGGAGGAAGGATGGGTGCTGCCTCCTGTTTCCCATCCGGCTTTTTGTCCTGTTTGTTATGGGCATTCCGATTCAGAGCCCGGGCAGCATCCGCTTCCTTTCCCTGGTTGGGCTCCTGCGCCTGCTTCGCTTGTGCGGCCTGTTCCTGAGCATTTTTCAAATTTTGCTGCTCCTGGTTTTCCTTTCCTTGATTTTTGCGGCCGGACTGCTGTTCCTGTTTTGCTGCTCCCTGGGCCTTCCCGCTTTTGGGAGGCTGTTGCTTGTCTCGGTCCTGGCTTCCATCCTGAGACCGGGCGGACTGGTCTCCTTTGTTGCCGTCTTTCTTTTGCGATTTTCCCTCCTGTCCTTTGCTGCCCTGCTTCTGACCGGAGGAATCGCCGGATTTTTTCTGCTGCTTGCCTTTCCCTTTCTGCTTCGTTTTCTGACGCTGGGCGAGGAGCTTTTGAATCAACTCCTGGTTATACCTGGCATCCTGGTCGGCCGGGTCCAGCTTCAGGGCTTTCTCATAGGCGGCCAGGGCCTCCTGCAGCCGGCCCGCCCGGGCCAGGCTGTTGCCCAGATTGTATTGGCCCACCGCACCGGTTGCGTTCCGGCCGGTCTTGATCGCCGCCTGGTAATCCCCGGCTCGGTGCTGGGCCACAGCCCGCCAGGCCGGATCGGTGAAGAGTCCCGCCGCCTGTTTGGCTTTGCCCTCGGCCAGGAGTTTCGCAGCCTGTTGGTCCGGACGCTGCCACAGGCCCTGCCAGCTCCTGGCCCGGGCAGGACCGGGACTCCACACCAAAAGGAGGATGATAACCACCACCCAGCCCCGACGAAAACCGGCCAGGGCCAACAGCAAAACGGGCAACACCAACCAGACCCCTTGTTCCTGCCAGCGCTCGAGGTGCCGGTTGGTAGCCTGGCCTGCATTCAGCCGGTGGTTGCCGTAATCGGCCAAAAGATATTTGATATCCTTGCCGTCGGCAGTCAGCGAACTGTACCGGCCGTCGCCGGCAGCGGCAAGCTCCCGCAGGGAGGTGGCATTCAGACGCGACAGCCGGGGCGAGCCGGAGGCACCGGTTAGAAAGCCGCTACCGGCTGGGTCGGGCACCGGGGCGCCCTCTTTGCTGCCGA
Source organism: Deltaproteobacteria bacterium (assembly GCA_037379765.1). Classification (GTDB taxonomy): domain Bacteria; phylum Desulfobacterota; class Desulfobulbia; order Desulfobulbales; family UBA5123; genus JAJYKH01. The sequence goes on along the minus strand of JARRJE010000064.1, from coordinate 3,643 downwards.
TACCCAGCACCGAAAGGTGAATCCCCTTGTGCCGCAGCTGACCCGCCTCGGCCATGGCGCTGGCCATGTCTTCGATGCCGTCGGTGACGAGCAGGATATCGCCCCCCTTGACCCCGCCCCGCTTGAGCAGCGAAGCGGCTACCTCCAGGGCCCGGCTTGCGGCATCGCCAAAGGTGGGCATGATATCGAGGGTCAGGGCCGGCAGCATGGAGGCGATGGTGGACATGTCGTCGGTGAGCGGCACCACCACGTGCGGCTCGCCGCTGAATACCACCAGGCCGGTGCGCCCTTCCCTGCTCTGTTTCAGGATGTCGCTCAGCTTGTACCGGGCCCTCTCCAATCGACTGGGGGTGATGTCCGTGGCCGCCATGGAGGGGGAAAGATCAAGCACCAGCACGCGGCCGCTTGCCAACCGGTAAACCGGCTGAGGTTGCTGCTTCCAGACCGGCCCGGCCAGAGCGGTGACGGTGAGCAGCCAGGCGGCGGCCAGCAGGAAGAGAGGCCGTTTGGTGGCGGTGCGCCCTTGGTCCAAAAGCAGGTGCGGCAGCAACTCGGCGTCGCAGATCCGCTCCAGGCCAGCCTGCCGGAACCGGCGCCACCAGAGCGCGGCCAGCAGGAGAGCGGCCGGGAGCAACGCCAGAAACCAGGCCGGCCGCAGAAAATGGAACTGGTGAAGAATCTCGGACATGGCTCCGCTCACATCCATCGTTCACGAAGAATAATCAACCCGGCGCCCAGGCCGGACAGCAGTAGCGCCGCCCCCAGGGGCCACATGAACAGGACGGTCACCGGCCGGACCACCCGGCTCTTGCCCTTCACCGGCTCAAGCTCGTCGATCCGCCGATAGATCTCGACCAACCCCTTTTTGTCCTTGGCCCGGAAATACCGGCCGCCGGTGGTGGAAGCGATGTATTTCAGAGTGTCTTCGTCCAGATCTGCGGACGGATTGACCACCCGGCTGCCCAGCAGCCCGCCGACCCGAACCCGGTCGGCTCCCACCCCGATGGTATAGATCTTCACGCCGGTCCGGGCCGCGAGATCAGCGGCCTGCCGGGGAGGCACCCGGCCGGCGGTATTGGCGCCGTCGGTCAGCAGTATCAGGGCGGCTTTGCCCTTGGGCTGCTGGTGCAGCCGCTTCAGGGCCAGACCGATGGCATCGCCGATGGCGGTCTGCTTGCCGGCGATGCCGATCTCCGCTTCCTTGAGCAATTCGGCAACGGTGATACGGTCGAAGGTAAGCGGGGCCTGCAGATAGGCCTGGGTTCCGAAAATGATGAGCCCGATCCGGTCGCCGGAGCGCCGACGGATGAAGTCGCCGGCCACCTGCTTGACCACGTCCAGCCGGCTGGCCTGGCTGCCGTTCAGGTCGAGATCGGGAATCTGCATGGAGCCGGAGGCGTCTACGGCCAGCATCAGACTGCGGCCGGTCTCCGGCAGCTCCAGGGGATCACCAAGCCATTGCGGCCGGGCGCCCGCACCCAAAAGCAGGAGCCAGACCAGAGAGGCCAGCAGGAGAGGCCAGCGCCGCTTCCTTCTTTGGTCTTCAGCTCGATCTCCGAAGATCTCCACCACAAAAGGCGCACACAGCGAAGCCCCCGCCGCCGGGGTGGCCCGGGGGAGAAATCGATACGCCAGCCACGGCAGAGGCAGCAGCAGAAACACCCAGGGCCAGGCCAGATGGATCACGTCCGCCTCCGGTTCTTTCTGATCCATCCCCGCACCAGCCCTTGCAGGGATTCCAGGTCGGCGTTCGCTCCGGGCCGGAACAGGTCGCTGCCCATTACCCTGCCGGGGCCCCTGATAAATGCGCCCTTGCCGCCATGTTCATCGAGAAAACGCAGCCAGGCCTCGCCGGTCAGCCTTTCGATGCCGCCGGCCGGGTAGCAATAGCGGGCATAGCGTTTGAGAAGGGCAGCCAGGCAGGGAAGACGGGTTCCGGGGTCCCTGATCGTCCGCTTCAGGGCCGCCAGTTCCGCCAGGGTGGCCCGCTGCACCCGAGTGCGCCGATACCACCAGAACACCAGGACCAGGACCAGCAGGATCAGGCCGGCCAGCAGCCACCAGCCCGGGGCAGGCGGCCACCAGGAAACCGGCGACGGGCTGTGCAGAGGGCGCAATCCGGCCAGAGGGTCACCTGAAGACGGCATCACTGCATCCTTTCACGAAGAAGCCCTATCTGACATGGAAAAATCCTCTTGATAAGGGCGTAGATTTGAATCGACCCATTGGCACGCAGCCGAGAACCGCAGAAGATGCCGAAAAAGGAGCTTGCACTGTCTGAGCCCCCACAGGGTGTGAGTTTGCAAGCTTCCGGCAGCTTCGAGAACGCGCAGGGCATCCGCCGCAGGCGGACAAGTGACACGGGTGCCTTTTTTTGGTTCTTTTTCTTTTGGGCAGGCAAAGAAAAAGAACGGGAACGACTCTCTCGCCGGGTTGGTTGGACTTACCTGACCCATACCAGGTATGTGGTTATTACCAACAAACCAGTTGCAGAGTTGTGGTGCTGCGGATGTTTCACCATTTCCTCCGCAGTTTGGTTATTCCCTGATGCAGGACTTGGAATGGCTCCATCTCCGTGGAGATCTCGAGCACCGGGAAATTGTTTTTCCGGCCGAGCTCGCGGAGCTGCTCGGCCCGAAGCCGGAAGCTCTCCTGCCAGTCCCGCTGCACGCCGGATCGTCCCATGTCCAGAACCAGCCGTTTCTCCAGGCTGGCAAAACCGAATCGTCCCTGCCGCGGCGGCTCGGCTTCCAACCGATCGTACACCAATCCTGCCAGCAGGTCGCTGCGGCGGCCGATTCTCGTCAGCAGACGCCCGCCCTGACCGCCCATTTCTCGGAAGTCGCTGAGCAGCAGGACCAGGCTGCCAGGGCGAACCAGGGAATGAAGTCGGGCCAGCCCCTGGTCCAGCCGACCGGATTGAAAGGGTGCGGGCTTGAGGGGCTGCAACTGCTCCAGAGCATGGAGCAGGGCCATGACTCCGCTGCGCCTCGGCCTGGGCGGCAGGACCATGGAGCGGTCCTCGCCGATCACCACTCCGGCGATCCGGTCGCCGTTTTGGAGGGCAGCCCAGGCGGCCGCGGCGGCCAGCCGCGCGACCTGGACTGATTTGAACCGGCAGCGGGTGCCGAAATACATTCCCGGGGCCAGGTCCGCCAGAATGCAGACCGGCCTTTCTTTTTCTTCCTGGAAAAGCTTGGTATGAGGCTTGCCCCGGCGGGCGGTAACCCGCCAGTCGATGGTGCGCACGTCATCACCGGCCTGGTAATGGCGCACCTCGGCAAACTCCAGCCCCCGGCCCTTGTGGGCCGCCATGTGGGAACCGGCCCGAGTGGAAAGCGGCCGGCCCAAGCCGGTCAAACGCAATCCCTTGACCGTGCCCTGCAGTTTCGCCAGCTCCCCCAGACTGACCCTTACCCCCGCCGTGCTCATGACACTCCCTCATCACCAGGGATGAAAAGTGTCGCGATTTTCTGCTTGTGCTTGTAAACGTTCAGCAGTGCCGTAGATGCGAGGAAGAGACCTGTGAGGCTGTACTGCTGTATGCGAACAGGCCGATGACAACGCTGTTGCGGTGCTGCTGGACGTTTACAACTCATAGGGAGGGGACCCGCTGCAGCAGCTCTTCCACAAAGCGGCTGGT
>JARRJE010000063.1:0-9429 GCA_037379765.1 Deltaproteobacteria bacterium | reverse complement strand
TTCCTGGATGGGCGGGTGGGTGCTGAAGAGATTGGCCATGGTGCCGGCGGTGAGCGGGTTGACAATATACATCTGGGCCGTGGCCGGATTGACCTTCATGGGCTGGCGGTGGTTGGCCTCTTCGAGCCGCTGAAGAGCGCTGGCCAAGTCCTGAGGCCTGCCGTGGAGGGCGGCGCCGGTACGGTCCGCCTGGAATTCACGGCTGCGGGAGATGGCCAACTGGATAAGCATGGCGGCGATGGGCGCTACGATCATGACGGCCAGACTGCCGAGCAGGCCACCTGCTCCGCCTTCATCGTCATCGCGGCTGAAGCCGCCGAACAGCATGGCCCACTGGGCCATGGTCGCCAGGTAGCTGATGGCACCGGCCATGACCGCGGCTACCGAGCTGATCAGCACGTCACGGTTTTTGACGTGGCCCAACTCGTGGGCTAGCACCCCGGCCACCTCGTCGCGGTCGAGGATCTGCAGCAGCCCCCGAGTGACCGCCACCGCAGCGTGCTGGGGATTGCGACCCGTGGCAAAGGCGTTGGGGGTGGGGTTGTCGATGATGTACACCCGGGGTTTTGGCAGGCTGGCTTTTCTCGCGAGCTCCTCCACTATTTCGTGAAGCTGGGGCGATTCGGCCCGGGAGACCTCGTGAGCGCCGCTCATGGCCAGGGCCACCTTGTCGCTGAACCAGTAAGCAGAGATGTTCATGACTCCCGCCATGATCAGGGCGAAGGCCATGCCGCCCCGGCCGCCCAGAGCCTCGCCGACAAACATGAACAGGGCGGTCAAGGCCGCCATGAGGATAAAGGTTTTCACATAGCTGAACATCGATCGTTCTTCTCCTGCAAAGATGACTTCGAAATTTTAATCATCCTCTGGTGGAAGGCAAGGGGATGCACGTGAGGGAGCTCAGCGACGGACTCCGGACAAGCCTTTGTACTCGAAAGGATTGTCAATCGGAATTTGCTAGGGAATCAGAGAAAAAAACCAATTCCTCAGGCCAGCTCTTCTTCTTTGACAGCCGCCAGGCAGATATTGGCAAAATCAAGTGGATCGAGACTGGCCGAGCCTACTAGCAGACCGGAGACCAGATCCAGGTCGTAATAGCTCCTGGCATTGTCCACCCGAACCGGACCGCCATACAGGATCGGACGGCCGGGAACGAGGCTTGCGATTTCGGCGACGGCCTTGGCGGTTTCCCGTGGCGTGGGTGCGCCCGGGGCACCGACGGCGGAATAAGGATCATAAGCGAGAATCAGGTGCTCCAGAGTGAGCTCTTCCAGGGCGGCGATCTGTGCCCGAGCATAGGATGGATCGACGCAAAGGATGGGAGTGATCTCCGCTGCGACTGCTTCGCTCACCTTGTTGGCGATTTCCTGATGGCTTTCGTGGAAATAGCGTCGGCGGGAAAAATGACCGAGGATGGCGAATTCCGCAATTCCCTTGACCATCTCCGCCGCAATCGCCCCGGTGTAGTCCCCGAAGGGGAAAGGAGAAAGGTCCTGGGCCGCTAGAGAGAGCCCGTCGGGTTTGTGTCTGCCGATGGCGTTTTTTAAGTGATGGAGAAAAACAAATGGAGGGGCCACGACCACTTCGACCTCTGGCCGGGGGGTATAGTAATGGACGAAATCCACGAGCCACTGCTCGGCGGTTTTGAGGGTGGCGTATGATTCCCAATTGGCGACGATATAGGTGGTCATCTTGGCTGCCTCCTCGGTTCCGGTTTGCTGGAATTGGAATTTTCTCTCATTATACTGCCGAAAGCCAGAGAAAGGCAAAGGAGGAGAAAGGTTCAGCCATCAGCCTTTAGCATCGAGAGAACCATGGAGGGAGGGCATTTCCCTTCTGAGGCACGGATTCAGATTTGGGCGCTGACGGTCAATCATCTACCAGCTTGTGGATCGGAAAGCGGAGGGTCACCACAGTTCCCTTATCTTCGGTGCTCTCAAGAATCATGGAGCTTCCGGGATGATCCTGGATGATCCGTTTGCAGACGCTGAGGCCGATTCCCGTCCCATGGTGTTTGGTGGTGAAGAACGGGGTGAAGATCTTGTCGCGAAGCTCGGCCGGAATGCCCGGGCCGCTGTCGGCCACGACCAGATCGACGAAGGCCTCCCTAACCGTTATTTTCAGCAGCATGGAGCCGCCGGCCGGGGCCAGCGCCTCCATGCTGTTTTTGATCAGATTGAGCAGCACTTGCAGCAGCTTCTCCCGGTCGCCCATGATCAGCGGCCGGGGTCCTTGGGCCACCAGCTCGATGGCGATTCCTCTTTCCTCGCAGTCCGCTTTGACCAGTCGGAAGGCTTCCCGCAGCAACTCGCGGGCATCGATTGTCTCGGCGACCTGCTTTCGAGGCACATAAAGATTACGAAGCTCGGCAAGCAGATGCTCCAGCCGCTCGACTTCGCCGATCATATCGGCCAGCCGCCGGCGCGCTTCCTCCTCCCGCACGGTCCGGCGTAGTCGCCGTGCCCAGCCGCCAATCATCACCAAGGGATTTTTGATCTCATGGGTGATCTCCGCCACCACTTTCCCGAGGAGCGCCAGCCGCTCCGCCTGGGCTACCTGCCGCTGGAGCTCACGGGTTTCCGTCAAGTCCCGGATCAGGGCGGTGAAAAAGGTCCGGTGGTCGATCTCGGAGACGGAGAAGGAGATGGAAGCGGGGAAGATCTTGCCGTCACGGTGAACGGCCGTCAGCTCCGTCTCGTTACCAATGAGTCGCGGCTCCTTTGTCGTCAGGTAGCGCTGTACGGCGCGGGGGTGGGATTCATGATTCTCCGGGGCGAGGAGCAGGCACAGGTCGCTGCCGAGCACCTCCTGCCGCGAGTAGCCGAACATCTTTTCGGCCGCCCGGTTGAAGAAGAGCACCCGATGTTCCTCGTCGATCGTTATGAAGGCATCGTTGGCATTCTCCACCGCCCCCTGGAGAATGGTCAGCTCTGGGATGTCATGATGATTGGTCCGATTGTCCATCGAAAGCGCCGTGCAAAAAGATCCGGGAATCCTCCGGGCTACCGCCTGCTTTCCCGAGTTCTCAGAATATCATAAATCGGCGGCAATCGCCGGTTGTTTCCACAGGCGAGGTCAGTGCGGCAGGGTGGAGTTGTTACCCTGCAGCTGCTGCAAGTGGCTGTAAAGGCCAGCTTGGGTCATGAGCTCTTTATGGGTGCCTTGTTCGATGATGCGGCCTTTCTCCATGACGACGATCCGATCGGCGCGGCGAATGGTGGAGAGGCGATGCGCGATGACAAGGCTGGTCCGGCCGGCAAGTGCCGTGGCGATGGCCCGCTCGATGCGCTGCTCTGTCTCCGAATCGACGTTGGCGGTGGCCTCATCGAGCACCAGAATCCGGGGATCACGGGCCAGGACCCGAGCAAAGGCCAGCAGCTGGCGCTGGCCGGTGGAGAGCTCGATCCCGCCTTCGCCGATAAAAGTGTCCCAGCCATCGGGCAGCCGGGCCACGGTTTCGGCGAGTTGGGCCTCCCGGAGAATGTATTCGAGGTCCCCATCGGAGAGCTGGCGGTCGAGAAGAATGTTTTCCCGGACGCTGGCAGGCATGATATAGACCTCTTGCATCACCAGGCCGATCTGTCGTCGCAGCCAGTGAGGATCGAGCCGGGAGATTTCGATGTCGTCCAGGTAGATGCCGCCTTGCTCGGGATCGTAAAAGCGTTCGAGCAGATTGATGATGGTCGTCTTGCCGGCCCCGGTGGGCCCGACGATGGCCACGGTTTCGCCGGGCGCTATCGAGAGGGAGAGCTCCCGGATGACCGGCTGTTCCGGGTCATAAGCAAAAGAAACGCGATCAAGGACCAGTTTCCCTCGTACCTCGGGGGGCTTGAGAGGCGAGGTGGGAAGGGTCAGCGCGCTTCGGGTGTCGAGCAATTGGAATAGGCGTTCGGCGGAGGCCATGGCCGACTGGATGATGGAATATTTCTGGGACAATTCGCGCATGGGCTGAAAGAAGAGCCGCATGTAAGAGAGAAAGGCCACCAGGATGCCGATGGTCATCCGGTCCCGCAGAATCTCGGTGCCGCCGTACCAGATGATGACCCCGGTGGAAAAGATATTGAGGGTTTCGATGAAGGGCATGAAGGCCCCGAAAATCTTGATCTGGTGGAGGGCCTTTTCGAAAAAGGTCTGATTGAGGGCTGCGAACCGTCGCTCGGTATCCCGCTCGCGCAGAAAGAGCTGAATGACTATCATTCCTGAGAGAGATTCCTGGAGAAAGGCATTGATCCGGGCCAGATGGGTGCGGATGGCCCGAAATGCCTCCCGGGCCATCCGATTGAACCAGGTCATGTTGACAAGGATGAGCGGGATGAAAAGACTCAAGGCCAGGGCGAGGCGCCAGTCCATCCAGAAGAGAATGAGTAGAATGCCACCGAGACGGATGAAGTCGTTAAACAAGGTCACGATCACCGAAGTGAACATCTCGCGCATGTTTTGGATGTCGTTAGTGAGGCGGGTGACCAGCTTGCCCACTGGCTGGCGGCTGAAAAAAGCGACATCGAGTGCGAGCAGGTGGGAGAAAAGATCCTGGCGCATGCCGTGCATGATGCTCTGGCCGGTCCATTCCAGAAGGGTCACCTGGGCAAAATTGGCCAAAAACCCGGTGAGCATCACCGCCACAAAGAGGCCGGCAATGCGGGCCAAACCGCTGAGACGGGCCGCCACCGGAGGTTTGGCATTTACGATGTAATGATCCACTCCCAGCCGGAGCAGATAGGGAAGAGCAAGGCTGGCTCCCACTACCAGCAGGGAGAGAAGGATGGCCACGGCCACACTCCGCCGGTAAGGCGCAACATAGACGAAGATGCGGCGCCAGAGGCCGAAATCCCCCACCTGGCCGAGTTGGTCTTCTTCGAAATAGCCGAAGCCGCGCTGCATCTTAGGCTTTCTCCGCGTAAGCGGTCACGGGACTTGTCATCGGCCAGTGTGCGTATCTGGATATAGCGGGCTGGCCTCTTTCGTGGACCTTCGGCTCCCCGTGACCGCTTACAAGTTCCTGTGAAAACACCATATATTCCTTTGCGTCGAGAACCCGTGCGGAAGAAAGACTTACCCTTCTGCGGCGACGGCGGTCTGGTACTGATAGATATTCCGGTAGAAACCGTGCCGTTCGATCAGCTCCTGGTGGGTCCCCTGCATGACAATTCGGCCCCGATCCAAAACGACGATGGTGTCGGCTTCGGTAAGCGGCGCCACTCGGTGAGAAACGATTATGCAAGTTCGTCCCACCAGGTATTGAGCCAGAGAGCGGATGACAGCGTGTTCGGTCTCCATGTCCACCGCAGAGAGGCCGTCATCAATGATAAGAAAAGGCCGGTCGAGTAGCAGTGCCCTTGCCAGGGCGAGCCGCTGCCGCTGGCCGCCGGAAAGTTTAGTGCCCCGCTCGCCGATGCGGGTTTCATATCCTTCCGGCATGGCGAGAATCTCTTGGTGGATGGCTGCCGCCCGGGCTACGGCCTCGATCTCATCCCGAGAGGCTTCAGGCCGGCCGATGGCGATGTTGGCGCTGATAGTCTCGGCAAAGAGCACCACTTCCTGAGGGACGTAGGCAATCTGGCCTCGAACGGCGGCAAGAGGCAGAATGTTGACATCGGTACCGTCTAGAAAAGTGGTGGCGTCAGCCACCGGGTAAAGGCGGGTGAGCAAATGACAAAGGGTAGACTTGCCGGCCCCGGTAGGGCCCACGATGCCGGTCAGCCCCGGCCGGACCTCGAGGTTGATCTCCCGGAGGGCAGGGGGAAGGACTGGACTATATGAAAAATTAAGATTCTTGATGGTAAAGGTCTTGGGCGCCGCCGGCAGGCTGCGGGGAGCAGGAGGATCTGCCAGTGTGGGCCGGGCTCGGATGATGGCATCGATTCGGTCGAGGGAAGTGATCCCGCGCTGGAACAGGGTGGTGACCCAGCCCATGGCCATCATCGGCCAGGTGAGCATGAACAGGTAGGCAATGAAGGCCACGAAGTCACCGGTGGTGATGCTGCCCCTGATGGTCAGACTGCCGCCAAAAAAGAGTACCAGCAGCAGACTGGCGTTAGCAACAAGCGTTGCCAATGGAAAGAGGGTGCCCTGGACCATGGCCACCCGCAGGTTGTCGCGGATAAAAGTTCGGCCCAGCCGGTCGAATTGACTGGTCTGCAGTTTTTCCTGAGTATAGGCCTTGATGAGCCGGATGGAGGAGAGGGTGCTGCGGGCGAACTGGGTGATGAGGGAAAATTGCTCCTGGACCTTCTTGAACCGCCGGTGGAGCCGGGAGGAGAGAATGCTGGTGAGCACGGCCAGGGCCGGCATCGGCACCACGGCGATCAGTGTGAGAGAGAGGTGGATGTAAGCCATGAAGCCCAGGGCGGCCACTGACATCACCACCGCGTCCACCAGGGCCACCAGCCCCATCCCGGAGGCGAGCTGAACCGCGGTGAGATCGTTGGTGGCCAGAGCCATGACCTCCCCCGGGGTGTGGCGTTGGTAAAAGAGGCGGTCCAATCCCAATAAGTGTGAAAAAAGGCGGTTGCGCAGGTCCCGTTCGAGAATTCGGGAGAAGCCGAGCACCAGATAGCGCCACGTGAAACGGAAGCCGGCAATGACCAGGGCCATCATCAGGATAAGAAGCCCGTGGTGCAAGAGGCTCTCCCGGGTGGCCGCGCCCCGTTGCAACTCATCTACGGCGCTTTTGACGATGCGTGGAATCCAGAGTTGCATGAAATCGACGGCGAGGAGGGCTGCAAAGCCTGCTGCGAGTCGCCACCTGTGCCGTCGGTAAATGGGGGCAACCAGGCGCAAAGCTGCTCTGGGAGGCGGGTTGATGCCGGCTTCTGAAGACAAAATCGAACCTTGGAGGTCGAGGGAATCCTGGAATTTTATGAAAAAAGGACGTTGTCGATTTTCCTGCGGATGCCTCCGCAAGGTTTAAAGGCAATTGGCGCCTTGGTTCTTCAATCAATGGAAACTTCGGGCAGATTAGCAGATCAGACGGGGGCTGTCCAGCACGCTGGACTGGATCCCGCAAGGATTTCCAGCGTTTTCAGAGAGAAGCAGATGGTCCATCAAAAAGTGTGGCGCCTAGGGCTTTTTTCTTTACTCCGAGGGAACCGCTGCCCTATCATGCAGATGGAGGGAAGATCCCGAGGAAGGCCAGCCTCAGACGGCGTGACCGAGTGGTTGGGCAATTGGGTTTCGGCCACTGCTTTCCGGCGGAAGATAGCGCCCTTCTCCCAAGACCGGTTTTGACCGGCCCGCAAAGCAAATACAGTAGTACATATCGAATCAGACAACCAATACGGCAGGGAACGTCCGTCCGGCCGCCAAGCTCTTTGAATCGGCCGGTTCTCATGGCAGACGGTGCGGATGAATAAACTGCGAGGATTTCTATGGTGATGCCTTCCGCCGTCTTTTCGGATGTTGCTGCCGCCTTTTTCCCAGAGAACTTTTACTTGTGCAAGCTTACTTTCTGCGGTCTTACCTTTGAAACCTTGGCTGAGGCCTTGCAGGACAGATGGTCGGCTTGGGACCGCCGTTTCTGGGGGCAGCTCGCCGAAACCACAGCCGGCAGGAGCCGATCCACCCGGAAGAACAGAGCCAGGCCGCGGAGCGCCCTGCCCATGTCCGGATTCCCCATTCCAGATCGATGATGGCTCACGACATGAAATCCTCCCTTGTTCTCATCGGGGGATTCATCCAGCGGTTGAGCGGGCCGGATGTCGACCCCGAGCGGCGACAACGGTACTTGGAAACTATCAGGAAGGAAGGGGAAAGGCTTTTGACGCTGCTCGATGATTTTGTCGCTGTGCCCGAAAAGGCCGGTGAACTGCAGGCCGAGGTCCAACCGCTTTTGCTCGATCGGGAGCTGCACGACATCTGTGAGGCCCATCATCTCCGGGCAGAGCAGCAGGGAATCGCCCTTGTCCTAGAGTATCCCCCCAAATTGGCACCGTTGTCCGGGGATGTCAAAGGCCTTCGGAGGGCCTTTGCCAACCTGCTCGACAACGCCCTCAAATATTCGTCATCGGGAGGCGCCATTCGGGTGCAGGTGCGGCAGGAAGACCGCGAGGTGCATATTTCCTTCATTGATGAAGGTCCCGGCATCAAGGCCGGTGACCTGCCCTATCTGTTCGAGGAATTTTACCGGGGGCAGAGCCCGGTCAGCATCAAGGGCTCCGGCCTTGGTCTTGCCACGGTGAAGGCAGTGGCGGCAGCACACGGGGGAAGGGTGGAAGCGAAAAACGGCCCGGAAAAGGGGGCGGTGTTCACCATGGTTTTGCCCAGGCATGTTCAAGGGGATTGAGAAAAGATGCCAATCACGGTTCTGAAAAACAAAAACAAAAGGGGAATAGAATCCAATGATATTGTTTCGAAAATTTATCTGCACGGCTTGTGGCCATGAATGGGAGTTGCCTCAGAACATAGGAAAAAACAATGAAATTTGTCCTGCTTGTGGTCGGGAGAAGGTGCACCGCGTCGATGCGGGAATCCGTCGGCAAGGGTTGCGGGCTACCGGCCGGCAAACCAAGCCGGCCGGGGACGCGGAGGTGTTCGGCCCGATATCCTGATCATCGGAGAGACGTTACCCGCGAGGATTTACAGTCGATTCCTTCGGGGCTTGCATGTTCTTTGTGGTTCTGATAAGTTATTGATCAAAATCGGGGATGGAGTCCCCCTCAACCGCCCGAGCCGGGCTGATGACTCCTGCCAAGGCAAGCGATTTCGCGTTCCTGGTGGGGAGTCTATCGCCGGCCGCCGCCGCGAGGGCGTGCACGGGCGTCGGGGGTTCGTCCTCCTCGGGGAAGTCGAGATGATGCGCCAGCCCCGCCTCCACTTCGACAAGGGCGGACCGGAGCTCGGCCCTTGGCGCTCTCTCCCGTTACGGTGTTGCCTTGCTTGCCGCCAACCTCTTCGGAGCCAGGTTCCCTTGGGGAACCCTCATCGTTAATCTGACCGGCTGTTTTCTCATCGGCCTCGCCTATTCTCTGGGTGAGCGAACCAGTTTCGTGGGCCCTTCGGTGCGGCTCTTCTTCATGACCGGCTACCTGGGCGCACTCACCACTTTTTCAAGCTATGCCCTGGAGACAGTCAGCGCGGCAGGGGCCGCTGGGCCTTTGGTCGCGACGACCAACTTCCTTTCCAACAATGTTTTCGGCATCGCCCTGGTTCTCCTGGGGATGTGGGTGGGCCGTCTGGTCTAGGAGGATGACGACGATGCTGTACAAGATCATCGAGATCTTCACCAGCGAGGAGGCGAAATGGCACGGGCGGGTGCTTTACGATGCCGTCGTTGAACAGGTAAACGGCCTGAAAATCGCGGCGCGCACCATCGTAACCCGGGCAATCGAGGGCTCCTACGAGAACGGGGAAATCGCCACCGGCAGGATCGAGGTCCTCTCCTACAACCTGCCGGTGCGGATCACCATCATCCTGCCGGCTCCCGAGCTCGAC
>JARRJE010000062.1:0-23728 GCA_037379765.1 Deltaproteobacteria bacterium | reverse complement strand
CCTGCCACAGGAAGCCTGTTTCACGCCGCTCCCCCGGGACCAGCATGTTTGAGCCGCCTCTCACCCGCGGCCGTCATCTCAATCACGTCGCCTGGCTCTATGACCCGGTCCTGGAAAAATTGTCTTTCGGCCGAGAGCAGCGATTCCGGGAAAAGACCGTTGCCCACATGCGATTTCAGCCGACGGATCGGATTCTCGATGTGGGCTGCGGCACCGGCAGCCTGACCTTGCTGGTGGCGGCCGGCCTGCAGCCGCTGGGCTCCATCGTCGGCATCGACGCCGCGCCCCGGATGATCGACATCGCCCGCCGCAAGGCGGCCACCACTTGCAGCCGGGCGCTGTTCCGGGTGGGTGTGGCGGAGAAACTCGACTTTGCCGACCATTCCTTCGACCTGGTGGTCAATTCCATGTTCATGCACCACATCGATTCCGACCTCAAAACACTCGCCCTGGCGGAAATGTACCGGGTGCTCCGGCCGGGCGGCCGACTGGTAACTGCCGATATCGACCGGCCCACAACTTTAGTCGCTAAAATCATCGGCTGGGGCGCGCGGTGGCTGCTTTTCCAGAAAGAGCTGGTGGATAACCTCCGAGGCGAGTTGCCCCAACTCATGAGAGAGGCCGGTTTTGTAGACCTCCGCCGGGAGGAGCACCTTTACGGCCTGGTCTCCTTCTTCACCTCCCGCCGGCCGGAGGGAAGCCGATGAACACCTTCATGTACGGCCGCATCGCCCTACGCAACATCCGACGCAACTCACGCCGCTCCGCCCTGACCATTCTGGCTGTGGCCTTCGGCCTGTTCTGCCTTATCGTCTTCCAGGCCCTCAAAGAAGGGCTGCATCAGGAGATGGTGACGAGCACAGTCCGACTCGACGCCGGCACCCTCCAGATTCACGCCGCGGGCCATGAGCCCAATCTGGCCGTCCTGCTTCCCATTCCTCATCCGGAACGGGCCGCCTCCGCCCTGCGGCAGGAGGGGTTCACCCGGTTTTCACGACGGCTCAAGGCCCCGACCCTACTTCTGGCCGGAGAAAAAAGCTCCTCGGTGCTGCTTGCCGGAGTGGAGCCCGATTCGGAAGCGAAAGTGACCATGATCGGGAACCGGCTGACAGCAGGCACCTATCTCACGGAGCCCGACGCCCTTCTTCTGGGCCAGGAGCTGGCCGCCGAATTGGGGGTGAAGGTGGGCGGCAAAGTGACCCTCATGGCCCAGAATGCCTTCGGCCGGCCGACGACCCGTTCGTTTACCGTGGGCGGTCTTTACCGCACCGATCTCACCTCCTTTGACCGCACCCATATCTATCTGCCCCTTGCCGCCGCCCAGACCTTTCTCGACGCGAAAGGGGAGGTCACCGAAATCGCCGTGAACAGCGGGCTTGCCAGGATCGACCAACTGACCGCCCGGCTTCGGGAGCTGCTCCCCGGGGATCACTATCAGGTGCGGTCCTGGGCCCAGGTCGCACCGGATGTCCAACAGCTCATCGAGCTGAATGACGCCACCATGGATCTCCTCATCCTGATCGTCTTTGCCATCGTCGCCTTGGGGATCACCAACACCATGAATACAGTCATTTTCGAGCGATTCAGGGAACTTGGCATCCTGGCGGCCATCGGCACCGAGCCGGCCGGCATCCTGAGCATGATCGTGCTCGAATCCTCCTTTCTAGGCCTCATCGCCGCCGGACTGGGCAGCCTGGCCGGCACCCTGGCCTGCCTCTATCTGCACCGCTACGGAATCGACCTGACCAGCCTGACCAGCGCCAATCAATATTTCGCCACCAGCCATGTGCTCAAAGCGGTGCTCACCTGGCCCGACCTGCTTGAGGCCGTCGGAGTGACTTTGGCCACCGCTGTGCTGGCCGGCATTTATCCCGCCTGGAAAGGGGCTAGGCTTAAGCCGGTCAAAGCCATCCTCCACATTTAGAAGGTAGCCTCCATGCCGAACGAACCCTTTCTCTGCCTGCAGCAGGCCGCCAGAACGTACAAGGCCAACGGCCTGCCGGTAACCGCCCTCCATCCCACGGACCTTGCCGTGGGCAAAGGGGCGTTCATCTGCCTGGCCGGCCCGTCCGGTTCGGGGAAAACGACCATTCTGAACCTGATGGGCGGAATCGATACCCCCACCGCCGGCCGAGTCCTCATCAACGGACAAACCACCACCGGCCTGAGCCGGGCCGCGGCCGCCATCCTGCGCCGGGAACACATCGGTTTCGTCTTTCAGGCCTTCAACCTCATCCCCGTGCTCACCGCCTATGAAAATGTGGAATACATCCTGCTGCTCAAGAGAGTGGCGGAGCCGGAGCGAACCGCTCGGGTGGAAGAGGTTCTGGCAGGGGTGGGGCTGGAGAAGGTGCGGAACAAACGGCCGGCAGAGCTCTCCGGCGGCCAGCAGCAGCGGGTGGCGGTGGCCCGGGCCATCGTGGGCGCGCCGCCCATCGTTCTGGCCGATGAGCCCACCGGCAGCCTCGATTCCCGGACGGGGACCAAGCTGCTCGATCTGCTCCGGCGGCTCAACCGGGAACGGCAGACCACCTTCGTCTTTTCCTCCCACGATCCGCTCATCATCGAGCGCGCCGATCAGGTGATCCGCCTGCAGGACGGCAGAATAGTCGAAAGCTGACGAGACAGGTAGCTGGCTTGGAATCACCCGGAAGCGTTCACAGGGCCGCAGATGTTCACGAACGGAACGACACAGCCATACCCCGGTATGCTGGTCGTTCCGGTCACGGACAGATGAGGTGCTGTGGGCGCTTCCAGGTCAGATTTCGTGAGGTTCGATTGCGCTCTTGGTCCGGATTCGGAAAAGTTCTTCCACCGGGAGAACCGCCACGATCCCGTCGCCGGCGATGCCGGTGTGGGCCGTCTCCATGATGGCCGTCACGATGGCATCGACTTCCGTCTGCTCGGTGAAGATTTCGACCCGGGCATGGCTGACCATCCAGTCTTGTTTGTAGAGATTGGAATATTCGCCATACCCCCTGACGCTGGAGATACTGAGCCCTTTGACCCGCAAATCCCTCAGTCTTTCCTCTACTTTTTCCAGCGCCGAAACTCTGACAATCGCTACAATTTTTCTCAATTCCATGGGACCGCTCTTTTGAGGGAAAATCCCGGCTACTTGAGGGTTGAGGTGAAGTTGAACTGTCGTTTCTGGCCGTCGGCCAGCCGACATCCCACCTCAAAACGGTAGGATGCATTTTCGGTGAGTTTGACTCCGGCACCGAATCCCTTCACCATACCCATGGTCATCGGCATCAACCGGATCGGCTGACTGGTAGCACCGGTGGGATCGGTGATTTTGAGAGCAACCAGTCCATCGGTGATGGGAGCGCCGCTCTTCTCGTCATTGAACATCACCATGAAATGATGGGTCGCCCCACTTCGGTCCCCTTCCGGGACATTCACTTCGGTCCCCTTCCGGGACATTCATCAGGTGGCCCATGGCTTTGACCCCGCCCTGGGTGTCGGTGCCCAGGACGATCATGCCGTTCATGCCATGCATCCCTTCCATGGAATTCTGGTCCGCAGTCGCGGCCAGGGGCAGGGCAACCAGGAACAAGGTGACAAACAATCCAACCAGGTTCTTTTTCTTCATGATTTTCCCTCTTTTGCGAAAATTTTCGGGGTTGAAAATTCTATTTATCCAGTCAGAGGCAAAAGCCGTCACCTCCTCGCCCGCACCTGTTTGGAAGCTTATGCCTCCATGTGCTCTTCGGCCTCGTCGATATCTCCTTCCGAGGTGGCAACCAGTGATTTTTTCAGTCCCATCTGCCGCCACAGGAAATAGATGACCGGGAACACCATCAGCTCCATGACCCCCGAGGTCACCATCCCGCCTACCATGGGGGCGGCGATCCGCTTCATGACGTCGGCACCGGCGCCGTGGCTCCACATGATGGGCACCAGGCCGGCGATAATGACGGCTATGGTCATGACCTTGGGGCGCACCCGTTTGACTGCGCCGTGATGGATGGCCTGCATCAGATCGCCCCGGTTGTTCATCCGGCCCTTCCATTGCCACAGGTCGTAAGCCAGATCCAGGTAAAGAAGCATGACCACTCCCGTTTCGGCGGAGATTCCGGCCAGGGCGATGATCCCGACCCAGACGGCCACCGAGATGTTGTAGCCGAGCAGGTACAGATACCAGAAGCAGCCCACCAGCGACAGCGGCAGGGCCACGAAGATGATAGCCGTCTTGACCACCGACCGGGTGTTCATGTAGATGATGATGAAAATCACCAGCAGGGTCAGAGGAATGACCAGGAGCAGCCTGGCCCGGGCCTCCTGCATGTATTCGTACTGACCGCTCCACACCAGGTTGTACCCGGGGGGCATCCTGACCTGGGCGTTCACTACTTTTTGGGCGTTTTTGACATAGGTGCCCACGTCGATGCCGCTGAGATCGACATAGATCCAGCCGGTTTTGCGGGTGTTTTCGGTCTTGACGCTGGGCGGGCCTTTGTGGACGCTGATCTCGGCCACCTGGGTAATGGGGATCTGGGCCCCGCTGGGGGTGGCGATCAGAATCCGCTTCAATGCGGCCGGATGGTTGCGAAAGTCCCGGGCATAGCGGACATTGACCGGATAGCGCTGCAGCCCCTCCACTGTTTCGGTGACGTCCATGCCGCCCACGGCGCTCTGGATGACGTCTTCCACGGCCCCCACCGTCAAGCCGTAGCGGGCGGCAGCCCGGCGATCGATCTTATAGTCGAAGTAATTGCCGCCGACCACCCGCTCGGAATAGACGCTCAAGGTGCCCGGGATCTTCCGGACCACTGCCTCGATCCTTTTGCCCAGCTCATTGATGGTGTCCAGATCCTCGCCCATCACCTTGATTCCCACCGGGGTCTTGATGCCGGTGGAAAGCATATCGATGCGGGTCTTGATGGGCATGGTCCAGGCGTTGGTCAGTCCCGGAAACTTGATGGCCTCGTTCAGCTTGTGCTTGAGCTGCTCGACGCTGATCGCCTCCTGCTCGGGAAGAAGCCAGCGCAGCGGTTTTTGCAGCCAGCCGGTCCACTCCGGCCAGTCGCTGTAAAAACGGTGGACCGGCTCTTTTGGCCACTCGCTTTCGGGCTTAAGGGTAATGGTGGTCTCAAGCATGGACAGCGGCGCCGGGTCGGTGGCGGTTTCGGCCCGGCCGGCTTTGCCGGACACGCGCTCCACCTCGGGGAACTTGGCGATGATGCGGTCGGTCTGCTGGAGGATCGATTTGGCCTCGGTGATGGAGATCCCCGGCAGGGTGGTGGGCATGTACAGCAGATCCCCTTCGTAGAGCGGCGGCATGAACTCCGAGCCCAGTCTGTTCCAGGGAATGATGATGGAGGCCGTGGCTAGCACCGCCACCAGCAGCACGGTTTTGCGCCATTTCAGCACGAAGTCGACCACCGGTCCGTAGACCCACAGCAGGAAAAGGTTGATGGGGTTGGCCGTTTCCGGCTTGATGTTGCCCCGGATGAACCACCCCATGAGGATGGGCACCAGGGTAATGGAGAGAATGGCCGCCCCGGCCCTGGAGTACGTCTTGGTGAAGGCCAGCGGCTTGAACAGGCGACCCGACTGGCCGGTCAGGGAGAAGACCGGCACAAAGGAGACGGTAATCACCAGCAGGGAGTAAAAGAGAGTTGGGCCGACCTCTTTGGCCGAGGCGGTGATAATCTCCCAGTGGGGCTTTTGGTGCCGGTGGTGCTCCAGGTGCTTGTGGGCGTTTTCGATCATGACGATGGCGGCGTCGATCATTGCCCCGATGGCAATGGCAATACCTCCGAGGCTCATGATATTGGCGTTGATCCCCTGGCCGTACATGATGATGAAAGCCATGAGCACCGCCACCGGCAGGGTGAAGATGGCCACCAGGGCGCTGGGAAGGTGGAAGAGAAACAGGGCGGTGACCACCGCCACCACGATGCTCTCCTCGATCAGTTTGCCTTTCAGAGTCTCCACCGCCCTTTCGATGAGCCCGGAGCGGTCGTACACCGGCTGGATGGTGACTCCTTCCGGCAGGCCGGCCTGGAGCTCCTTGAGCTTGCTCTTGACGTTTTCGATGGTCTTCAGGGCGTTCTCGCCGTAGCGCATGACGATGATGCCGCCGGCCACCTCGCCCCGGCCATCCAGATCGGCCAGCCCTCGCCGCAGCTGGGGTCCGAGACGCACCTGGCCGAGGTCCTTGACCAGAATGGGCGTTCCGTCCTTTCCCGTGCCCACCACCACGTTCTTGAGATCGTCGATGGAATGGATATACCCCAGGCCGCGGACCATGAATTCGGTCTCGGCCTGTTCGACCAGTCGGCCGCCCACATCGTTGTTGCTGCGCTGAATGGCCATTTTCACCCGGGAGAGGGGAATGTGATAGGCCAGCAGCTTGTTGGGATCGATGACCACCTGGTATTGCTTGACGTACCCCCCGATGCTGGCCACCTCGGCGACCCCGGGGACCGAGGTCAGCTGATAGCGCAGATACCAGTCCTGAATGGAGCGGAGCTGTTGCAGGTTGTGATTTTTGCTCTTCAGGACGTATTCGTAAACCCATCCCACCCCGGTGGCATCCGGCCCCAGAGTGGGAGTGACGCCCGCCGGCAATTGCTTGGAGGCATAGTTGAGATATTCCAACACCCGAGAGCGCGCCCAGTACAGATCGGTCCCGTCCTTGAAGATGATATAGATGAAGGAGTAGCCGAAAAAGGAATACCCCCGCACCACCTTGGCGTCGGGGACGGCCATCATCTGGGTGGTGAGCGGATAGGTGACCTGGTCTTCCACCACCTGCGGGGCCTGACCCGGATATTTGGTGAAGATGATCACTTGGACGTCGGAGAGATCCGGAATCGCGTCAAGCGGCGTCTTCTTCAGGGCCAGCACCCCGGCCACGATGAGGAAGAACACCACCATCAACACAATGAACTTGTTGCGGATCGACCCCTCGATCACTTGGTCGAGCATGGCGGAAACCTAAAACAGACCATTCAGGTCTTGATCTTCTTTCTTGGAGCTTTCTTTCTCGGCGTTGAATAAACCTTCCAGATCGGACCGGTCGGTTTGTGGTGACTTCTTCATCCGCGCCGGCGGCGACTCGGATTTTCCCGGCCCCAGCATTTTTTGCACGGCCTCTTTGAGCTGGCTTTCGGAATCGAGCATGAACTCACCGTTGGTCACTACCTTTTCCCCGGGGGCCAGACCTTCCAGGATCTGAGTCATGCCGTCATCTCCCTGCAGTCCGACCTTCACCTGCCGGGGATCGAACTTACCGCCTTCCAGGGCCACAAAGACGGTCTGCTTGGTGCCGGAATCGAGGATGGCGTTGGTGGGAATCACCAAGGCGTTTTCTACCTTCTGCGCCTGGAGGTCCACATTGACATACATGTCCGGCCTCAGTTTGTCGCCCGGATTGGGGAAGTCGAGGCGCACCTTGGTGGTGCGGGTTTTGGGGTCGACGTAGGGATAGATGAAGGAGATTTTGCCCACCAGCGGCTGCTGGGGGGTATAGGGAAACTCCACTTGGGCGCTGTGGCCCGGCTTGAGCCAGGGCAGTTCGTATTCGTAAACTTGAGCATCGATCCACACCGAGGAGATATCGGCGAGCTGAAACAACTCCTTGCCGCCTTTGACGTACATGCCTTCGGTGACCATTTTCATGGTGACAATGCCATCGTAAGGAGCATAGAGAACGAGATTCTTCCGCACCTTGCCTGTTTTTTTGAGCTCCTCGATCTGCTGGTCGGAAATATCCCAGTACTTGAGGCGGCGGTACGCGGCCGCCAGAAGCGACTGGCCGCCTTTGGCGATTTCCGGAAAAGGACTATTCTTGAGTTTCGACTGGTTGCGCAGCGCTAGCAGATATTCCTTCTGGGCCGAAACCAGGTCCGGACTGTAAATCTCCAGCATGGGCTGACCCTTTTTCACGAACTGGCCTGTTTGGTCGACATCGAGCCGCTCCACCCAGCCGCCGATCTTGCTGTTGATCGAGTACTGCTGCGGCTCTTTGTAAGTGACGATGCCGACGGTGCGGATCTCCCTGACCAGGGTCTCCCGTTCGACGGGGGCGGTCTGGATGCCCATGTCCTGGATGGTCACCGGATCGATGCGAATGGTGGGCCCGGCACTCACCTCGTCGGCGTAAACGGGCACCAGGTCCATGCCCATCGGCGATTTACCGGGCTTGTCCCTGATGTAGGTGGGGTCCATTGGGGCCACCCAGTACAGGATCTTGCGTTTCTTTTTTTCCTTCTGTTCCTTTTTCTCCTTCTTTTGCTGGGTGGCTGCCTGCGCGGCCGCCGGCTCGGTGAAGGCCGGCAACTCCGTCCGGCCGCACTGGAGCCAGGCCTCATGGAGGCCGCCGACAGTGATAATGGCGAGACCGACGAGGACCGCCAATATGATTTTTCTCCGGTGAATCATGGCAAACCCCCCCTTGGGGGGACATTTCGGACAGTGAAATATTGAGGTTAGCCCTGTTCTTAAGAATTTAATGTTATAATTATATTTTTTCTTCAAAAAACTTGCCCTCGGCGCATCGAGATTGCTCTTCCCTCCAGGCGCTTCAATCGCCAGCCGACCGGCTCAAAGCGGGCGAAGCACCCAGCTTCACCCCGGAGGCGGCCTCCAGGCGGGCGACATTGCGCTGATAATCGGTGAGAACCTGGTAATAGTCGATCCGGTAGCGGAACAGGGTGAGCAGGTTGTCCAGCAGAGTCAGGAAATCGACCTTGCCCACCTGGTAGCCGGCCAGGGCGGATTCGTAGGATTGCTCGGCCTGAGGGATGATCCCCTTTTGGTACAGCTCGGTCAACCGACGGTTTTTGGCCATCTGTGCATAGCTGTCCTGAATGCCGAAATACACCTTGTTGCGGAAATCGGCATACCTGTCCAGGGCCATGTGGATGCCCGTGTCGGCCTCGGCAATGGCCTCCCGTCGTTTTTCTCGAAAAATTGGCAGGTTGATGGTCACCCCGGCGCTGATGAAATCGGTGCCGTGCACCGGGTCGCCGGGGGAATTCTGCCGGAAGCGGTAGCCGGCCCAGACATTGAAATCAGGCCAATAGTCCAGCTTGGCCAGTTTTTTCTGGGCCTTGAAACGAACCACCAGAGCCTGATAGGCGGCATAAAGAGGCCGCTGTTGCTCCGACTGCTGCTGCAGCTCGGCCGCCGAAACCTCCACCGGGGTCATTCGGACCTCGGGCAGCGGACCCAGAGGGGTGACGGCCGGACGAGCGAGCAGGGTGTTGAGATCAGCCAGGGCCGTCTCTCGCTGCTGTTTCAAGGTGAGCAGATTATCCATCAGCTTGGAGCGCTCCACCTGGGCCTTGAGCACGTCCTGCTGCAACCCCTGGCCCACTTCGTATTTGGTCTCGGTCAAGCGGATGAAGTCGTCCATGACGTCGATGTTTTTCTGGGTGACATCGATCGCCTTCTCTCGGAAGTAGAGCCGGTAATAGGCATCCTTCACCTTGGCGGCGAGCTGCAGCCGTTGGTCTTGGTAGGCCTGCTGATACCACTCTGCCTGTTGCCGGGCCATTTCTCCCTGGGAGGCCAATTTGCCGGGAAAGGGAAACTTCTGGGAGAGCTTCAGGTCATTACCGGTCATGGGCGTTTGGTTGCCGGCCAGGGAATCGATCGGATAGTTGCTGAAGTCGAAAGAGAGCTGGGGATCGGGAAGGGATTGGGCAGGAATTACCTTTCTTTCATTGAGGTGCCAACGGTTTTGGGCCGCCTTTAGATCCGGATTGGCTTTCAGCGCTTCCTGCACCAGTTTCTGCACCAGGGACGCAGAGGGTTCCCCGGCCGGGGCAGATGGGGCATTGGCGCCCCTCACCTGGTTTCCGCCAGTCAGCAGACAGATCGACAGAGCGACGATCGAGAATTTTTGCATCTTCCGCACCGTTGACTCCTCCTTTCAGCTTCGTTGGTTTAGCAAGCCTTATGCCATGCATCCATCTTACTGAAAGGATGCGATTTTGTTCCAGGACGAAAATCTGCCAAGCCGCGGATTACAGAATATTCTCCACTTGTGTACAGAATATTCTTCAAATAAAAGGGAAGGGAATGATGCGGGAGAGAAAGGAGAGATCAAAAAAAGAGCTTGCAAAGAAGCGGTTAGGCGGTGGGTCAGGCCCAAACTCGATCATGGCACGGACCTTGAAGTTGATGAAACGAGGAACCTTCTCCTGGAGTAAAAATGAAGCCATGAACTGGAAAGTTATCGTTCCGGTTGTCTTGCTGACGGCCATTCTCCTGCTGGCGGTGCACGCAGCCGGTCCGGTTCAGAGCACCACCTTCAAGCTGGCACAGCCCGGCGTCGAGCAGGAGTGCCAATTGGACGCCGCGCTCCGGGGAGTCGACGGCGTGCTCGGATATAGAATGGAGCAGGAGTCAGGCGAGCTGCTGGTGGATCATCGACCGAATGTGAAGCCGCAACAACTGGCCCGTATCCTTTCCGCACGGGGCCTTGAAGTGACTCTCCTCGGGACCGTCCGGATCTTGCCGATTCATGCCCGCTCCTTTCCTCCCGGCCCCGGCGTTTGCTGCCGTCACCTGGCCCAATGCCCCCCCGATGTTTCCTGGCGCGGCCTGCTGAACCGCTGGCATGGACCCAAGGGTCGTTGACTCCCCCTAGAGAAGCGGCTTCAGCCATGATCGAGGACTTGAAGCATGCTCAGCAGTATCCAATTTGCAATAAAGAAAAAATATCGTAAAGGATTACAGGTGCCGTAGATTCGCGCAAGCGCTCCCACTCGCTATTCGGGCTATGCGGAAGGGAGCGATCGTGCGAAGATGCGGTGCCTGTAGTTTCTTATGTCAGCGGTTGTATTTTTCCTCGCAGGAAAGGAGCAGATCCTTCTGGGCATCAGCCAGCACCTGTTTGGCTTCCTCGATGTCCCGGGTGATCTGTTTTGCCAGTTCGTCCACGCCATTGAACTTCCTTTCCCCCCGCAGGTAGCGCAGCAGATTGATCTTGATCGGTTTGCCGTAGATGTCCTGGTCGAAGTCGAAGATGTGGGTCTCGGCGGAGATTCTCTGCTCGCCGCCGAAGGTGGGATTGTAGCCGATGTTGAGCACCCCGCCGTAGCATTTGCCGTCATAGATCACCTGGGTGACATACACCCCGTGCTTCGGGCAGAGATCCTCCTCGGAGATGTGGAGGTTGGCGGTGGGAAAGCCGATCACCGGCCCTCCCCGCTTCCCCGGATCTGATAGGAACGGCCCAAGAGCTTTTTCACGTCTCGCATCCGGCCCGCGGCCACCAGCTCCCGGATCTTGGTGCTGCTCACCAGCATGTCATCGACGTAATAAGGCTCCACCACCGTCACCGGAAAGCCTTTCTCCCTGCCCTGCTCTTTGAGGAACTCGATATTGCCCTGACGGTTCCGGCCCATGGCGTAATCGTAGCCGATCACCAACTCGTGAACGCCGATGGTCTTGATCAGGACCTCGTCCACGAAAGTCTCGGCAGGGGTCATGGCCAGCTCCCGGATGAAAGGCAGGACGATCAGGACGTCGATGTTGGCCAGGCCGATCAATTCGATCTTCTGCTCGAAGGTGGAGATCAGCTTGATGCCCCGCTCAGGGCAGACCACCTTCAACGGATGGGGCTCGAAGGTGATCACCACGCTCGTGCCCTGGCAGCGGTAGGCCCGACTCACTACCTCGCTGAACAGAATCTGATGGCCGAGGTGGACCCCGTCGAAGTTGCCGATGGTGACGCAGGGCAAATGGAACGGCCCTTTTATTTCGGAGAGACTTCTATAAATTTTCATGCTCGGGTACTCTGAGGGAAAGAAGCGCCGTCAGCTTTGCACATAGTTGTTCCGTAGTTCTCGCCCGCCGGGAATTGGTGCTTTTTGCGAAACCATTGTTGAAATTGCCTTGACAAAGGCCCCTGGAAATCATTACATTCGCTCCTGCAGTGCCGAAGTGGCGGAATTGGTAGACGCGCTAGGTTCAGGGTCTAGTGGGGGTTTCCCCGTGGGAGTTCAAATCTCCCCTTCGGCACCATCTTCTTTTTCCCGCCGCAGTTTCCGATTTCACCTTTCCCCCTCATGATCCGTTGCTTGCGCTCCGCTGTTGACAAAATCCAAGTCGGACACCATCTTTAATCATGTACAGGCGGCTGACGCTGCCGGCTCTCCAGAGTATCGGCACCTGTTCTGCACTGACAAAATCAAGAAGAGAGAGCCTTTCCGGATGCTTTTACCCGGCAATCAGCTATCGTGCAGGCTTCTTTAATGATCCTTCCAGTCGATGTCAAGAGCGATCCGCTTGCCGCAGAGGATTTGGACAGGAAGAAAATGGATTGTTCCGCTTGGATTTCCACGACCTGACCGGCGTTGCCGGCGCCACCCCAGATTACCACACCGCCTCCCTCTGGTCTCTGGTTTTATTGGCCCTCGACATCCCCCACGATCTGGTGCGGGGAGAAAGGGAATGGTTGCTGCTCGTCCCTGCCGAGCAGCAAACAACCGCCCGCCGGGAGCTGACGGTCTTCGAAGATGAAAACCGCAACTGGCCGCCGCCGGAGCCGGTAACGCCCGATCGGTTTTCCCTGGTGCCGGGCCATCACCCGCCCACGGTGCTGCTCATGGGCGCTCTCGTGATCTTTTATCTGATCACCGGCCCCTGGTCTGACGCCAATCCCTGGTTCGATGCGGGTGCCGTTTCCACCACTCGCATCCTCCAAGGCGGTGAGTGGTGGCGGCTGGTGACCGGACTTACCCTGCATGCCAATCCCGTCCATCTCCTCGGCAATGTGCTGATCGGCGGCCTCTTTGTCCATTTCCTCTGCAAGCGGCTGGGCAGCGGCTTGGGCTGGTTTCTGATCCTCTTTTCCGGCATTCTGGGCAACCTCCTCAACATCATCCTGCGAGGCGGCGAGCACCTCTCGGTAGGCTTTTCAACCGCCGTTTTCGGTGCCATCGGTTTGTTGAGCGGGCTCCGGATGCGCAAGGGAGCCGGCTTGAGCAGGAGCCTGCTTCTCTCCCTGGGAGCCGCCCTCAGCCTGCTGGGGTTCCTGGGCACTTCGGGCGAGCACACCGATCTTGGCGCCCATCTCTGGGGTCTGGCCGTGGGTCTGCTCTTGGGAGCCGGAGCGGCGCATGCCGCCTTTGTACGTCGGCTGGGGGCCTCGCGGTGGCAGGCCGCCTTCTTTCTCCTCACTCTCCTGATCGTCGCCGGCTCCTGGGTCCTGGCCTGGCGATAAACGACCGCAGACTTGCAGCTTCGGCGGATCGCTCCCGCCTTCTGCGAACCGCGGAGCTTCCGCTAATCTTTGATCAATCAGTAAAAAGCACCAAATTCCGGTTGGCGGGAATTCGAAAAATGTGGCGGCGTCATCGCAGTTTTTGCGATGAGGTCTAATCTGCTCCATATCGACCATTTCTTTTTTCTCATGGACGCCGGTCTGTGCCATCCTGTAGCGGGTGATCTGACCCCGCCCGAAAAGGGTTGCAAGCGGGCGGCAAATCGGTGAGACTGCCATCCTGATCCACCGCGTCTGCTGCGGTAAAGAAGCCTAAAAGAAAAGGTGCATGTATGTCCTGGGACAACCAGCAGAACCCTTGGGGCGGCAATAAGCGTCCCCCCACCCCAGAAGAGCTGATCGCCCGGCTTCTGGAAAAAATCAAGCATGCGTTCGACGGGAGCGGCCGGCCTCCCCGTCCACCCGAAGACGACAAGGGCGGCCCCAGGGCCGGCCGGCAGGAGGGACTGCGGATTATCGGCTTGTTGGTGCTGGCCGGACTTGCGCTCCTGCTCGGTTATTCCTCGTTTTATACCATCCAGCCCGGAGAAAGAGGGGTGGTGCTTCGATTCGGCAAATACGCCAAAACCACCATGCCCGGTCTCAATTTCAAACTGCCCTTGATCGACCAGGTCGAAAAGGTGAACGTGGACTCGGTGCGCAAGGAGGAATTCGGCTTCCGCACCAAGGTGCCTGGACAGCAAACCATTTATGAGAAGCAGGGCTACAATGCCGAGTCCCTTATGCTGACCGGCGATAAGAACGTCATCAACGTGGAATGGATCGTTCAATACAAGGTGCGCGACCCGGTCAAATTCCTGTTTCAGGTGGCCAACGTGCGGCAGGCGGTGCGCGACATCTCCGAAACCGTCATCCGCCGGACGGTGGGGAATATGAATTTCGATTACGTGTTGAGCAACCGGGCCGAGCTGGCCTCCACCTCCGCCCAGGAGCTGCAGGATGACCTCGACGTGTACGGAAGCGGGGTGAAGATTCTGACCGTCCAGCTCCAGGACGTCAATCCGCCCGACCCGGTGAAGCCCGCCTTCAACGAGGTCAACGAGGCGGATCAGGATATGAAACGGCTGGTGAACGAGGCGGAAGAGGCTTACAACCAAGTGATTCCTAAAGCGCGAGGCCAGGCCAAGGAGAAAATCGAGGATGCCCACGGCTATGCCGTGGCCCGGGTGAACGAGAGCAAGGGCGATGCCGCCCGTTTTTTGGCGGTGCTTAAAGAATACAAGCTCGCCGAGAACGTGACACGCCGCCGCCTCTATCTCGAAGCCATGCGCGAGGTGCTGCCCTCGGTCACCGAAATCTACGTGCTCGACAAAGACCAGCGCTCAGTGCTGCCTTTCCTCGACATGCGAGGGCCCAAGGAGGCGTCGCGGCGGCCTGCCAATAACCTTTCGGCCAAGAGGTAGGGAAAGTACCATGAACAAAATTATCCGATTCGCCCTGATAGGGGTGGTGCTGGTCTTGATTCTGGTGGTGCTGAACGGCTACTTCATCCTGCCCGAAGGCCAGCAGGCAGTGGTGAAGCAGTTCGGGGCCCCGGTGGGCGAGCCGATCACCGAAGCGGGACTCCATTTCAAATTACCGTTCATCCAGGACGTGACCTATTTCGACAAAAGGATCCTGATCTGGGACGGAGACCCCAACCAGATACCCACCAACGACAAAACCTACGTCTTTCTCGACGTCACCGCCCGCTGGCGCATCGCCAACGCCCTCACCTTCCTCCAGGCGGTGGGCAGCGAGCCCCGAGCACAAACCCTGCTCGACGACATCATCGACGGCGCCGTCCGCGATCTGGTCAACAAGAACGACCTGATCGAAATCATCCGCAGCTCTTCTCGGCCCGCGGAGAGCACAGGCCCGCCGAGCACCGGCGAGCAGGTCCATTTCGGGCGGGCCAAAATTGCGGCCATGATCCGCAAGGAAGCCTCCAGGATCACGCCCCAGTACGGGATCGAGCTGGTGGACGTCATGTTCAAGCGGGTGAATTACATCGACACCGTGCGCCAGAAGGTTTACGATCGGATGATCTCCGAACGCAAGCGGATCGCCGCCGAGAAGCGCTCCCGGGGCGAAGGATTGAAGGCGGAGATCATCGGCAAAAAGGAACGGGAGCTGCAGAAGATCACCTCCGAGGCGGAGCGCCAGGCTCAGGAGATCCGGGGTAAGGCCGATGCCGAAGCGGCTCGAATCTACGCCGAGGCTTACAAACGCGACCCGGAGTTCTACTCTTTCTACGAGACGCTTGAGACTTACAAGGATACAGTGGGTAGCAATACCCGACTGATCATCTCCTCGGATTCACCCTTCTACCGCTATTTCGAAAAGATGCAATCAAGATAGAAAGCGGTCAGCCATCAGCTCTCAGCAGTAAGCTTGCTAGCCAGCGCCGACTGCTGATGACATATACTCCGCCCTGAGCTCTCTGGTCTCCGGGGAATCACTCGCCCTCGAGGTCCTCCTCGACGAGGTAGCCCGGCCGCTGATCCGGCGCATAGGGGATTCGGCCTTTTTCCTTCAATTTTTCCGCCAGGGCTTCGATCTGGTTTTCCTGGGCGACCCGGGGTTGGCCGAGCTGGATGAAGCGGCAGTTGCAGCGGGTGAGCTGGCCGCCGCACCAGGGGCAGATCTCCACCGGGCAGCCCAGGGCGTGTTCTTCGCCCACGGCCGCCGAACAGACCGGGCAGAGTTCACTTCCCTGATCCAGGGGCGCGTAAAAGGGGAAGCCGCCAAGATCCCGATGCTTGGCGATGAACTCCTCCCGGCTTTGGAAGCCGAAATAGTCGAGGACCTCCGTTTCCCAGATGCCCTCGCCGTGCTCGCCCAGGAATTCGGCCCGTTCCGCATTGGCCAGATAATAGTAGGCGGTATGGAAGGTGAAAGCGGCCATGAGGAAATTGCCCTGGCGGCGGGCAAGAAGGCGCAGCTCGCGGATGCCGTCCTCCCGACCCTCGGGGAGATACCCGTAGAAGCCGTGAAACAGGCTGAGAGCAACCGGATCGTTTTCGTAGCGCCCCACCAGCGCCAGGGACTCTTGCCGATGCTCGGGCGGCACGGCATACTCCACGAACAACCTGATTTCTTCTACGCGTTGGCGAATCGTTTTCATCTCTTCGGCTCGGGCTCGGCCCGCGCTGCGCTCTCCCGTTCGATCTCCGCCACCCAGCTCCTGGTCTCCGCGGCGATATCCTCTGCCCGGGTGAGGGCGGTGACCACCGCCAGCCGCCGGGCGCCCAGAGCGGTGAGCTCTCTGATGTGCTCACGTTTAATGCCGCCCATAACGGTAAAAGGCAGCCGGCTGCGGGCCGAGAAGATTCGAACCGCCTCCGTACCCAGAAAGGCGCTCAGCCCTGCCTTGGTCTTGGTGGGAAACAGGGGGCCGATGTTGAAATAGGATGCGCCGCGGGTCTCTGCGGTCGCGGCCTGTTCGGCACTGTTGCATGAAACCCCTATAATGAGCTCGGGCGCAAGGCGCCGCACTTCTTCAACCGGCAGATCGCTGTTGCCCAGGTGCACCCCGTCCGCCCCGACGAGCAGGGCCACGTCCACCCGGTTATTGACGATGAACAACGCTCCGGCCTCCTCGGTTTTCCGGCGGAAGGCCATGGCCTTGGAAAACAAGGTCCGGT
Organism: Deltaproteobacteria bacterium; assembly: GCA_037379765.1. Taxonomy (GTDB): domain Bacteria; phylum Desulfobacterota; class Desulfobulbia; order Desulfobulbales; family UBA5123; genus JAJYKH01. The sequence continues at coordinate 6,853 of JARRJE010000062.1, read as the reverse complement.
CATCCGCCTCCTTATCGCGCAGCTGAACGATGCGGGCACCGCCGGCCAGCACCGCCTCCAGCCACTGGAGATCGCTGCGGCCATTCGCCAGCCGTTCGCAGGAGACCGGGTAGACGGTGACATCGTTGATGAATCTCTCTAAGCGCTTGGCATGTAAGGGGATCTCGATATTCATCCGCAGGGGGGCCAGACCTTAAGGGTTGCCGGGAAGCTTTATGTCATCTATATTAATCGATCCGGAACCAGATTTCACCGGCCATTCCTGCTCCCGCCGAATCCTGATTTGAGATAGCACGCCACCCCCTTGCTGGTGGCTAACTGTGATGTAGCAATCAACCGGCGGCCTTAGCCGGCCTGCCTGGATCATCTGCTAAGGTAAGATATTTATGCTCGAAGACCACGTCACCGGAGAAAAAGCAACGCTCGTACTGGACGGCAGAACCTACGAACTGCCGGTCATCGTCGGCACCGAAGGAGAAAAGGCGATCGACATCCGGTCGCTGCGGAACCGGAGCGGCTACATCACCATGGACAGCGGCTTCATGAACACCGGCTCCTGCACAAGCGCCATCACCCCTACCAGCTGGTTCACGGCAGCCAGCCCTCCAGGTAAGAGTTGGCCCACTTCAGACGGATGCACGGTCATTTCGCCATGCTTCACGAAAACATGATCAATTTCTTCGACGGCTTCCCCCCCAATGCGGCGCCGATGCCCATCCTCTCCTCCATGGTCAACTCCCTCTCCAGCTTCTATCCGGAGATGACCGAGAACCCCTTGGAGAACATCGACCTGATGGCTGCCCGCCTCATCTCCAAGGTGCGCACCATCGCCGCCTTTTCCTTTAAGAAGTCCATGGGCCACCCCCTGGTCTATCCGCGGCACGATCTTTCCTATTGCGCCAATTTTCTGAACATGATGTTCGACTCGCCGGTGCGGCCTTACGAGATCAGCGACGTGGTGGTGGGGGTCTTGAACAAGCTTCTCATTCTGCACGGCGACCACGAGCAGAACTGCTCCACCTCCACGGTGCGATTGGTGGGCAGCGCCCGGGTCAACCTTTATGCCTCCATTTCCGCCGGCATCAGTGCCCTCTGGGGGCCGCTGCACGGCGGCGCCAACCAGGCGGTGGTGGAGATGCTCGAGAAGATCGACCAGGAAGGAGGGGACTACCGCCGTTATATCGAACGGGCCAAAGATCCCAAGGACCCGTTTCGGCTGGTGGGCTTCGGCCACCGGGTTTACAAGACCCACGATCCGCGCTGCCGGATCATCAAGAAGGCCTGCGACGACGTGCTCGCCGCCCTCAACATCAATGACCCCCTGCTCGACATCGCCAAGGAACTCGAAGAAGTGGCCCTCAAGGACGACTACTTCATCGAGCGCAATCTTTACCCCAACGTGGATTTTTACAGCGGCATCATTTATCGGGCGATCGGCATTCCTACCAATATGTTCACGGTCATGTTCGCGTTAGGGAGGCTGCCGGGCTGGATCGCCCACTGGAAGGAGATGTGGGACGATCCCAACTGGCGAATCGGCCGGCCGCGTCAGATATACATCGGCCCCAAGCGGCGCCCTTTCGTCCCACTCGATGAACGGACAAACCATATCTGACTTCCGCGGTGAATGGCGGAAGGGAAAGGCATGAGTCCGTCCGGACCTATTTTCCGGAATCTTCGGCGCCCCTTTGTCTCCAGGATCTGGCCGCCCACCGGCCCGGGTCGTCCTGCACGGATCGATGCCGCTGCTGAGCGGCCGGGCATTGTCTTGAAGCTCTCTCTCCACCGCCCAGATAAAATCACCCTGAAACCCTGACATTCAGCGCATCGGCACCGATCTCGGAAAAAACGGGATTGGTGCCGCAGATCAGCAGTTTTTTCTTACGACTTTCGCAACTGCCTCTTCTTCCTTATTTTTTCCATATTTTTTCTATGTCTTTGTTTTTATTTAATCTTATTTAAAAACGGGCTGTTCGGGCAGCCCTTGCGGCTATTTCCCCACTGGACAAAATACCTGACGTCTCTTAGAATGCGCGCCGGGAAGGGAGGAGGACCAATGCCTAGCCGGCATCCCCCCTTTGCCGAAGTCAAGAGGCCGATGCGGATCCTCTCACCGCTTTCATCGGCTTTCCGTTCGAATCGCGAGAAGCCGGTTTTCAGACGGCCTATCTCCTACCCACAAGGAATTCCAGATGTCGCGTATCCATGTGAAATGGCATTTCCTTCTCGCCATATTCATCCTGGGCAGCCTGGCCGCCCTCCTGCTGACGTTCAGCGGGCAGCCGACTGAAGAGAAAGGCGGAGAGCTAAAGCTGGCTGATGTCGCTGCTCCTGCGAAATCCGAAAATTCGGCAGCAGTTGAACAGGAGCCGGCACCGAGGGCCATCGAGGCAGTTGAACCGGAGCCGGCACCGAGGACCATCGAGGCCCGGATCGAGAAAGGTGAAACGGCAAGTCAGCTGCTGGGCTCCTATTTGAGCCCCGGAGAGATCCACGACTTGGTCGGCCAATGTCGTCCGGTCTATCCGCTCTCCCGCCTGGATGCCGGCCAGGACTATCGCCTGACCCTGCTCGGAAACAATTTCAAGCGGTTCGAATACGATATCGACACTGAAAGGCAATTGGTCATCTGCCGCCAAGGGGAAGGCTTCACGGTTACCCTGGAGCCTATCGTTTACAAGATCGTGCAGAAAGTGGTGCGCGGCACCATTGACATCAACCTCTTCGATGCGATAGCCACCAGCGGCGAGCAACCTGAATTGGGCCTGGCTTTGGCCGACATCTTCGCCTGGGATATCGACTTCATCCGCGACCTGCGCCAAGGCGACACCTTTCAAGTTCTGATCGAAAAACGTTTCCGGAAAGAAAAGCCGGCCGGCTACGGCAATATCCTGGCAGCTGAGTTCGTCAACCAGGGAGTCCCCTATCAAGCCTTCCGTTTCGTCCATGACGGCGTCGCTTCTTATTACGACGCCGAAGGCAACAACGTCCGCAAGGCTTTTCTGAAAGCCCCCCTTTCCTTTTCCCGCATCTCCTCAGGTTTCAGCCTCCACCGTTTCCACCCAATCACCAAGACTTGGAAGGCGCACCCCGCCATCGATTACGCCGCGCCGCCCGGGACTCCCATCAAGACGGTGGGCGACGGCACCATCATCAAGATCGGCTACAACAAATACAACGGCAACTTCATCAAGATCCGCCACAACGGCTCCTACAAAACCATCTATCTGCACATGCGGCGTTTCGCCAAAGGGATGAAGAGGGGTAAAAAACTCACCCAGGGACAGGTGATCGGCTATGTGGGCAGCACCGGCCTTGCCACTGGCCCCCACCTCTGATTCCGGATGTACAAAAACGGCGTGCCCGTTAACCCACAGAAAGTGAAGATACCCAAGGCGGCCCCTCTGCCTGCCGGCCAGCTAGCCGAATTCAGAGCCGCGGTTGCCACCTTTCTCGTTCAGTTCGAAGAGAAGAAAAAAGGAAAGGCGGTGGCCGGCAACTTCTGATTGTTCCTGCTCTCTCCTGATATCGAGGCAGGTGTGCCCACGGCCGGCATTGTCCTGCCTCCGCAAAAGTCTTTTCATGGCGTGGCGGCCATGCTAGCTTGAAGGAAAAAGGAAGACCGTGGGAAAACAGCATGAGACCCCTCCTTTCAATGCTCTTGCTGGTTTGGTTGGTGCTGCCGGGGCCGGCGGCCGGACAGCCGTTTTCTTCTGCTGAGTCAGTTCCTCACCTCCGGGTGCACGGTGAGGCGCAACTGCAAGTCCCCGCCGATCAACTCCGGCTCTCCGTCGGTGTGACCACCCAGGCCGCTGACGCCGATACCGCTCTCGCACGAAACAGCACTCGGATGCGAGCGGTCGAGCAAGCCCTCCGCGAAACCGGACTCGACAAAAAGGAATACCGCACGGGCCATTTCAGCGTTCAGCCCCAATGGACCCCGCGCCCCCGGCAGGCGCCGCCTGACTGGCAACCGACGATCAGCGGCTTCACGGTGAGCAACAGCTTCGCAGTGGTCACTCCCAAGCTGAAATTGGCCGGGCCGTTGATCGAGGCCGCTGTCAAAGCGGGAGCCAATACCGTCGGCGATCTGTTTTTTGACCTGGCCGATCCGCAAGCCGCGCGAGCCGAGGCCATCCGCCAAGCCACGACCGTAGCTCGAACCCGGGCTCGGACCCTGGCTGCAGCGGCCGGCGTCCCTTTGGGAACAGTTCTCGCTATCGCCCTCGACCAAGCCGCGATTCGTCCGCAGCAGCTGCAGGCCGTGCGCCTCGAGACAATGGCTGCCGGCGGCGAGCCGCCCATGGCACCGGGTGAGGTCACCGTCCACGCCGGAGTGACCATGACCTACCGGCTGATGCCGACAGCTGGGCCATAAAGAGGACAGCGGCTTTCCCCTCCACCGGCTGACTTTCCCCGATCATCACCTTTTCCTGCGGTCCGGGTGCGGGAAGGCGGCGGGGCCGCCTTCCCAGCTTTCGCGGTTGCACCGTGTCCGGTCCCTTCTGCTATACTGAAGAAAAATCCCCTCCTTAAGACTCTGCCGAAGGAGAATCTGCCATGGAAGCAATCTACGGACTTTTTGGCAATTACGAGCAGGCACGGACAGCGGTGGCCCTGCTGCTCGATCACCGCTTCCGGCCGGAAAGCATGAATGTCATCGTCCAGGATTATGTGGTCAAAGATTGGCTTCGCGGCCAGTTGGGCCGGGTCAGTGTCCTGGCTTCCGAGCTCAAACCCGGGCTGGACCGGATCATGGTCGGAGAGCGGGCGCTGAACATCCCGGACGTGGGCCAGGTTTTTGCCGCAGGCGCCGAGGCCACGACCTTGGCCAAGGCTGCCTCCCTGGCGGAATCCCGCAGCGAGGGGCTGGAAGCGACCATGATGGATTTCGGGCTGCCGGAGGAAGTCGCTGCCGACAGCGTAGCCGGCCTCAGAGGGGGCGGCGTGATATTCTGGGTGAAGTCGGACGATGCCCGCGCTCCGGACGCCGCTGTTATCCTGAAGGAGCACAAAGCCCGGCACGTGGGCAATTACACCCGTGAACGGCAACCGGGCTGATTCCCCAAGGGGGGGTAAGGATGGGAATTCCGATCATGTCCGGTTCTGAAAAAGAAGAAGGAAAAGGCACCGTCACCTCCCGCCCTCCAGAGCGAATTGGAAAAACGATGGGGGAGTGCGATTATTGCGGCCGAGAACCGCTGTCTTTTCTCTTGGGGTGGGAAGAAGAGGAAGGCCTGTGGTTGTGCAGGGCCTGCCACCTGGAGCTGGGAAGCTGCGGCTGCAGTGATTGAGAGCCTACCGAGCAGATTGAGTACAACAGGCTGTCTCCTTTCGTCCAAGATCCCAGCGACATTCGCAAGCGGATGCTCAGAGAGCACTATCACCTATCAGGAGGCCCCCATGAAAATCACCCTGACCAACGAAGCCCACGGCACCTCCGTCGACCTCAAAGTCAATAAAGATGGCACCATTTCCGCCCAGCAGCTCCAAGAGGCACAGGCCGGATGGTGCCCGGTCGAGGGCTGTACGCAGTGCGAGAATTTCCTGGGCGGGGCCGAAGAGAAAATCTTCGGGCGATACCGCCTGCAGAAGCTGAGCACCGGAGGCGTTCGCGTGCTCACCGCCGATTCCAACATCAGGCGTTGAGGCGAGGAAAGAAATGGCTTCCTCCCAGAGAAGAACCGTCAATGCCCTTTTGGCAGATTACGGCCTCACTTTTGCCGATGAGCTGAAGATCCGAATCGAGAGCAACACCCCTTCGCCCCTTTTCCGCCTGCTCTGCGCCTCGCTCCTGTTCAGTACACGGATCAGCGCCAAGATCGCAACTGCAGCCGCCCGCGCCCTGGCCGAACAAGGGTGGACTACCCCGGAGAAGATGGCGGCCGCCACGTGGGCAGAGCGGACCCGGGTCCTGAACCGGTCGGGATACGCCCGCTATGACGAAAGCACCTCGCGGATGCTCGGCGAAACCGCCGAGCTCTTGCTCGACCGCTACGGCGGCGACCTCCGACGCCTGCGGGATGCCGCCCAACGGGATCCTGCCCGGGAGCGGCAGCTTCTCATGGAATTCAAGGGGATTGGTAATGTGGGGGTGGACATCTTCTTCCGGGAAGTGCAAGGGGTATGGGAAGAGTTGTACCCCTTTGCCGACCGCAAGGCGCTTCTTGGGGCCGAACAGCTCGGCCTGCCTGGAGATGCCGGCGAGCTGGCCGGCTTGATCCCCAGGGCCGACTACCCTCGCCTGCTCGCCGCCCTGATCCGGGTGCAGCTCGCTCACAAGCAAGAGGCGGTGCTGGCCGAAGCCTGATCCCCTTGCCCCGCCGATGCCGAGGAGCATCCGGTTTTTGAAGTTTCAGCCCGGACTACAGCCTTTTCATGCCCGGCCAACTTGCCGACTTTCATCCCTCAGACCGCAGGCAGTCTTTTCATCCGGGTGAAAGAATTTCTGCCATCTCTTTCTGCACCTCCTTCTCTGCACCCTGTGCCCGATCCCGGGCGGGTTCGGCCGGAGGCGCCGGCCGGACACACCTTTCGAGTAACGGCCCATGACCTTCAAGATGCTCTCCGGTCTGCTGGGAGGCATCGGCCTCTTCCTCCTCGGCATGCGGCTGATGACCGAAGGCTTCCGGTTCGCCGCCGGCCATGCCCTGCACAACATTCTCGCCCGCTCCACCGCGACTCGGCTGCGGGGCTTGCTCTCCGGAACCCTTATCACCTCGGTGGTCCAATCATCCGGAGCAGTGACCGTGGCCACCATCGGTTTCGTCAATGCCGGGATGATGCACCTTTCCCAAGCGGTTTCCGTAATTTACGGCAGCAATATCGGCACCACCATGACCGGCTGGCTGGT
>JARRJE010000061.1:0-7787 GCA_037379765.1 Deltaproteobacteria bacterium | reverse complement strand
ACCGAATCTGCTTTGTCGGCACTGCTGACCGACGGCCCGCGGCGGGTGCTTCGGATCTCGCCCCGGGGACCTGGGCGCTTCTCGGTGTTGCGGGGTAATTGGTATTTTGTTATCGTCCTGTTCGCGTACACGAGTACAGCCTCACAGGCCGATGCCGCGCATCTCCGGCACCTGTGATCGCTCACGAAACTTGTCGGGCGCTCTCATCACGATCAGAAGCGGTGCTGTGGCCTCCCCGTCCAAAAAGAAAAGCCCGCGTGCTGATATTCAGCACGCAGGCATCTTTTCTCTGCCAACAACTTTTGAAACAGCCTCGCAGACTTACCCCGACCGCTTGGCCAATTCCAGGAAGCGATCACAGTGCCGCAGATGTCCGTGATCTGAGCGGCCAGGCTATACTCCGGTATGCCGGCTGCTCTGATCACGGGCAGATGCGGTGCTGTGGTCGCTTCCTACTTTTTTTCAGCTTCTTTTCGGAAGAGCGCCGAATTGATGCCGTACTTCCGCATGATGTACTGGAGGGACTGCCGCTCGATGCCCGCGTCGGTGGCGGCCAGCGAAACGTTGCCGTCGGTCTGGCGCAGCAGGCGGGTGATGTATTCCATATTGAAGGCCATGAGGGCCTTCTTCCGGGCCTCTTTGTAATTGATCCCGTAGATCTCCGGATCGTCCTCGGGGCCGGGCACCAGCGGGGCGGTATTCCCGAAGTCCTCACGGGTGAGGGCATCTTCTTTCGCGAAGATCACCGCCCGCTTGATCTCGTTCTGGAGCTCACGGGCGTTGCCCTTCCACTGCCGGGAGGCCAGATACTGGATCGCTTCTTCGGTGAGCCTTTTCTGGCCCAACCCCAGCTCGGCGCAGCACAAGGAAAGGAAGTGGTAGGCGATGAGGGGAATGTCCTCGGCGATCTCATGCAGGGGCGGCGTCTGCACGGAAACCACGTTCAGCCGGTAATAGAGATCCGACCGGAAGTGGCCGGTGGCGACGTTCGCTTCCAGGTCCCGGTTGGTGGCGGCGATGATCCGCACATCCACCCGCCGGGTGGCGGAATCACCAAGCGGCTTCAGCTCCCTTTCCTGCAGCACCCGCAGCAGCTTGGCCTGCAGGGCCGGAGAAATGTCCCCGATTTCATCCAGGAACAGGGTTCCCCCCTCGGCCGCCTGGAAGAGCCCGCCCCGGTCCGTATCGGCCCCGGTAAAGGCTCCCTTGCGGTAGCCGAACAGCTCGCTTTCCAGGATGTTTTCCGGGATGGCGGGACAGTTCACTGCCACGAAGGGCTTGCCGGTCCTGCTGCTGAGGCTGTGGATCATGTGGGCCGCCAGCTCCTTGCCGGTGCCGGTTTCTCCGGTGATGAGCACGGTCACGTCGGTCTTTGCCACCAGCTTGATGGTGTCGGTCAGTTCCTTCATACGGTCGGACTCGCCCACGAAGAACGTCTCTTTTTCCTTGGCCCGGATCCTCCGTTCGAGATCCAGGTTCTTCTGAAGAAGACTCCGGTGCTCGAGAGCCCGCCGCACCGTATGCAGAAGCCGTTCCTCCTCGAAGGGCTTGGTGATAAAGTCGTAGGCCCCTTCCTTCATGGACTCCACGGCCGTCTCCACCGCGCCGTAGGCAGTCATGATGATCACCGGCAAAGAGGGAAAATTGCCCTTGATGTTCCGCAAAAGCTCCCTGCCGTCCATGCCCGGCATCTTCATATCGGCCAGAACGCAATGAACGGTATGCCCCTCCAGAAAACCCAGGGCCGCTTCCGCGCTGGCCGCGCTGTGGGTCTCCACCGGCAGCTCGCTGCCGATCAGTCTTTTCAGGAATCGGGTCACATCCGGATTATCGTCTACGATGAGAATGGTCTGCTTCATATCTCGTGAGCCTCCAATGGGAACCAAAGCGTAAAAGAAGCACCCTTCCCTTCCTCGCTCTCCACCCCGATCTCGCCCTTGTGCTCCTGCACGATGCCGTAGCTCACCGCCAGCCCGAGGCCGGTCCCCTGGCCTGGCGGCTTGGTGGTGAAAAAGGGCTCGAAGATCTTGTCCCTGACTTTCTTCGGGATGCCGCTGCCGGTATCGGTGAAGACGGCCTTCAGGCCGTTTCTCTCAAGGTCGTGCTCGGTCATGATGGTGACGCTGCCCCCCGGCTCCATCGCCTGCATGGAGTTGGTGAGCAGGTTGGTGAAAACCCGCTTCAGCTTGTCTTCGTCGGCGGCAAGCGCCGGCAGCGAAGCGGCGTAGTCACGGACGATGCTCAAGCCTCGGGCGCGGAATTCCTCTTCCAGGGAGGCCGCCACTGTTTCGATCGCGCCGTTCAGGTCGGTGGGAAAGCGGCGGGCCTTGGTCTGCCGGGAGAAGTTCAGGAGGTCCTCCACGATCCTCTTGCAGGTCCGGGCGTTGGTATAGACGATATCGAGGTCTTCTTTGGCCCGCCCCTGGGCGGGGCATTCCTTGCGCAGCATCTTGGTGTAGCCGAGGACCAGGCTCAAAGGGTTGTTGATCTCGTGGGCCACCCCGGCGGCCAGCTGCCCGATGGAGGCGAGTTTTTCGGCCTGCCGCACCCGTTCCTCCATCTTCTTTCTTTCCTCCTCGGATTTTTTCAGATATCCCATCATCCGGTTGAAGGAGGCGGCCAGGTCGGACACCTCTTCATAATCCTGGGCGTCCAGGTGGATATCGAGCCCCCGGTGCCGATTCACCACGTCCTTGAAAAAGGCGCTCACCCTTTTGAGCGGGACCACCGCCACTCGGTAGTGGAAATAGTTGAGGACGGCAAACAGGGTGGCCATACCCAGGACCCCGAACAGGAAGAAGGAAAGGGCCACTTCCCGCAACCTCCGGAAGGCGTCACTCACCGGGGCAGCGATCGACTCCAGGCCGACCACCTCGCCCACTTTCCAGTGGCGCCCGTGCACCTTCCCGTAATGGCGGGTGATGGAGGGGGGCGAAGCGGCAGGGTCTCCGTGGCAGAGCAGGCACTGCTTCTCCATGACCACTCCCTTGACATGAAGAAAGTATTCCTCTCCGTTCCGGGTCACCAGGCCTTTCCATCGGTGCTTCGCTCCGGGCTCCTTTCGGAAACGGTTGATAAAGCCCTTTTCAAAGACATCGGCCTTGTTCTTCGGGTTCATGGGGTCAATGGCCACCCGCCGGTAAATATAGCGGGGAAACTTCTTGGCAAACCTCTTCATGATGCCCCTGTTCATAAAGGAGCTGGACATGACCTGGCGGATGAAGAGGTTTCCGGGCACAATCTGGAAGACTTGGGGCCGAAGCTCGTCCCGGGCATACTCCATGGTCGCATCGATGTGTCCCAGCACGATATCCGTCTTCTCATAAGCCTCCCGGATATACATCTGCTTGAGATAATCATAGGAAAGGAAGGAGAAGACCGAGATGCCGGTGAACAGGATGATGCCCAATCCCAACATGAATTTCGTCGAAAGAGTAAATCTGCGCTGCTTCATCATTCCACACTCAAAAACCATATCCGGCCGTATCCGGGGGGCATAACCGGTTCGACCGGAAAAATTTGCGCGTCATTCATGCTTTCTCGAGGCTTTCCAAAAAGCCGCGCAAGAATCGAACAAGATCGGAGGCAAAGAGCGGCGTTGGACGAAAAAAGAAGCGTGCAAAACCAACGCCGGACAATCCGCGAACCGTCACGACCCGGCAGATCGGACTTCTGCGACGCCATCCTTCTTGGTCGTGGGCAAAGAGCCGCCCTCGGTTGTTTTGCAAGCGAAGTGGGGGAGGTATCTCTGTCGAACGACAGCCAATTAAAAATTATAATCACGTTCGGAGAAAACGCCATGGACTTCCTTCCCATCTTGTGACCGCTGCCCGGCCCGGGGGAGAGGGGAAAAGCCTGACAAGCCTTGGCAGGCAAGCAAAAGCGGCGGGGGACTCATGAAGTTTCACCGCACCACCACTGGGGGTCTGCCTAAGGGGCAGGTCCTCAATCGAAGGGCTGCGTGTTCAGCCTTCCGGTTGAGGACCATGGTGCATGAAGATGTCAGGCCGCTTCCACGAATTCCTTCGCCGCTGCCCGGGCCTCGGCGTCTATATTGTCCGCCGATTTGTTGGTCCAGGAGAGGAAGGTGGCAAGGAGGTTGAAGATCAGGAGCACGCCGATCACCACCAGGAAGCCCTCCATGAAGGCATTGTTTTTGAGCTGCACGGGAATGGCGGCGTTGCTGAAGACATGCTCCACGTTGCCATACCCTTTTGCAGCCAGGTACCGATGCTCAAGGGAGGTAAAGATCACGCCGGAGATATCCACTCCGAAGATAAGCCCCAGGGAACGCATCATATTCAGAACGCCGCCGGCGATCCCCAGCTTCTCCTTGGGCGCGGCGCCCATGATCGCGCTGTTGTTCGGCGGGGTGAACAACCCCATCCCGACTCCCAGAAGGATCAGAACCCCCACCAGGATCGGCAGTTGCGCCTGCTGCCCCAGGAACATGAGGGCCAGGCAGGACAACGCGGAAACCAGCATTCCCAGGGTGGTCATCATCCGCGGACCCCGCCTATCCGAAATGTGGCCGGCAAACGGGGCGACGATCGCCATGGCCAGCGGGATCGGGGTCAGCAGGGAGCCGGTGAGGGCCACGCTGTACCCCAGCACCCGTTCGAAATAAAACGGGAGCAGGAACAAGGCAGCGAACAGCACATAATAGGACATCATCCCGGTCAGGTTTCCCAGGGCGAAGGTGGGGTTCTTGAACAGCTTGAGATCGATAAGCGGGTATTCGACCTTCAGCTCGGTGATGGCGAAAATGGTCATCAGCGCGATGCCGGAGGCGAAATAGGCGAGGATGGTGTGCGAGCCCCAGCCCAGCTTCACTCCTTCATTGAAGGCGAGCACGATAAAGGCGAGGCCGGCCGCGAACAGGGTGGCCCCCAGATAATCGACCTTCTCCTTCTTCGCCGCTTCGTGGCTCGGCGGCAGAATCATAAGGGCGGCAACGGTCCCCACGACGCCGATCGGGATATTCACGTAAAAGATGGCCCGCCAGCCCACCGCAGCGATCAGGATGCCGCCCACAAAGGGGCCGATCGCCATGGAGATGGCCTGGACCGCGCCCTGAATGCCGATGGCCTTGCCACGCTCGTGCGCCGGAAAGGCCTGGGTGATCAAGGCCACGGAGTTGGCCTGCAGCAGACCGGCGCCGAACGCCTGAAGGATGCGGGCGGTGATCATCATCGTGGCCGAGGTGGCCATCCCGCAGAAAAGGGACCCGACCGAGAAAACCACGAACCCCAAGTTATAGAGCTTCGACCGGCCGAACATGTCGGCGAGCCGGCCGAACAGGGGCAGGAAGATGGTGAGCACCAGCATGTAGGCCATGGCTACCCACTCGATGACCGCCATGGACACGCCGAAGGTGGTCTTGAGGGTGGGCATGGCCACGTTGACGATGCTGACGTCGAGGGCCGACATGGTGGCGCCCAGCAGGACCGTGGAGAGAATGAACCACTTCCAGCTGGGATGCGATGATATGCGCGGGTGTGGGAACTGCAATCCGTTCATTGTGAAGTGTCTCCTTCAATGAATTGGAATTATGGTAATTTGAAATGCTTTCAAAAAATTTCTATTTTTCAACCGATCACTTTCATGGCTTGCGAGCCAATCCGCCTTGGATACTCGCCAATGCCCCTCGTCTATCGAAGCGGCCGCACGAATCTCTCGCATCGCTCCTGTCGAGTATGGACAAGCGGCACCGATCAGAACGAAATCTTTCACATCCGTTCGCATGAGCGCCGGGTGGCACCCGAGGGTCACGCTGCAGGGCTGATGATGCCGCGGTGAGCTTCGGGGTGTCCTGACCGAACGGTCAGGAGGCGAGATGCCCGGTGCACTGGTAAGGCCGCAGGGACGGGTGGGTTGGCGACTCCGCCCCTTGCTGAAAAGGTCCGGCCCGATACCAGGCAACGCCGGTCCCAAGAACCCCGGATCCGTTTTTCAGCGGCACCAACGGATTGTTCCGCCTCAGTCATTTCCTGCTCAGTTGGCGAAAAAGTCGTAATACTCCAGGAACTTGTCCAGATCCGGTGGAATCTGCTCCGTTTTTGCCTGCCGCCTTTTTCCTCTTGTCCACAGCCTGCGCCAGTAATCGTAAACGTGCTTTTTCATCGCTTTTCTCCTTGGCCCGCGCCGATGGCGCCGGTTTATACATTGGTCATGATGTCGAACATCCATTCACGAATACCCGTCCGGTGTTCGGTGATGGTCGTGCCGCGAATGGACAGTTTCTTAACGAGCATGCCGTTCTTGATCACCTCGGCCTCCATGCGATCGCCGTGAGGGATCACTTTGACCCGGACGTCCGAATCGTGATACTTCCCGGCGTAGTAGGTTAGAGCAAGCTTTCTGGCGGCTGCGACTTTTTGGGCCTGAACCTTTTCCTGCTGCAGGATCTGGCTGTGGGCCGCCCGGGGAAGAATAGAGCCTGAACCGGCCAGCCGGGATGAGGCAAAAGCGCCGAACAAGCCGGTACAGAGCAGGAGCATTGTGAAGAGAGCGATCCCCTTGGCTTCTTGGTTGAAGCCGCTGAAGAAACCCGAGGACACCACCACGGTCCCAGCCTTTTCATGATCGATGATCGCGAATCTCTGGCCGCTTCTGGCAGCCGAAAGGAATGCGGAGAGCACATTCACGGCCAGAAGGATCATGATGACCACAATGAACCCGTGCATGAAGGCATGGTCCTTTACCGGCAGGGGAATGCCGGCATTACTGAAAACATGCTTCACGTCGACATAGCCGTTAGCCGCGAGGTAGCGGTGCTCCAGCATGGTGAAGATGCCGCCGGAGATATCCACCCCCAGGATCAAACCGAGGGAACGGGTCATATTCAAAACGCCTCCGGCCATTCCCAGCTTCTCCGCCGGGGCTGCGCCCATGATGGCGCTGTTGTTGGACGGAGTGAACAACCCCATCCCGACCCCCAGAAGGATCACGATGCCGACTACCAGGGGCAGCTGGGTCGCCCCGCCCATCTCCATGAGGGCGAAGCAGGCCAGCGCCGAAACCAGCATCCCCGATGTGGTCATGATCCTCGGACCGTATTTATCCGAGATGTGGCCGGAGAAAGGCGCCACCACCGCCATGGCCAAAAGAAGAGGGGTCAGCAGGGAACCGGTGAGGGCAACGCTGTAGCCCAGCACCCGCTCGAGATAAAAGGGCATCAGAAACATGACCGCGAACAGGACGTAATAGGACATCATTCCGGTCAGGTTTCCCAGGGCGAAGGTGGGATTCCCGAACAGCCGGAGATCGATTAGCGGGTGCGCGGCCTTCAACTCAGCCATCACAAACAGGGCGAGAAGGACGATCCCGGAGACGAAAAACATGAGGATTGTGGTTGAACCCCAGCCAAGTTTTACCGCCTCGTTGACGGCCAGCACGATCATGGCGAGCCCGCCTGCGAACAGGGCTGCCCCCAGGTAATCGATCTTCTCTTTCTTCTGTCGCTGTCGTCTCGGCGGCAGAATGAGGAGGCCGGCGATGGTTCCCACGATGCCGATAGGGATATTGATGGAGAAGATGGCCCTCCAGCCCACGGTGGCGATGAGGACCCCTCCCAAAAAGGGGCCGATCGCCATGGCGATCGCCTGAATCGCGCCTTGGACGCCGATGGCCTTGCCGCGCTCGTTCGCGGGGAAGGCTTGGGTGATCAGAGCCACGGAGTTGGCCTGCAGCAGACCGGCTCCGACCGCCTGGATGACGCGGGCGGCGATCAGGAAAACAGCTGAGGAGGAGAGCGCGCAGAGCAGCGAGCCTACAGAAAAAATAAC